>JAPLWR010000057.1 GCA_026396495.1 Candidatus Magasanikiibacteriota bacterium
CCGCTATTTTCAGTAACACGATTATATTTTTGGCTTAAAATAGGGATTGGGTGCGGTAATAGTTAATTTATAGTTTTTCTAGATTGGTGATAGAGTGGTTCCAAGTGTTATTTTCAGAACAATTTGTTCTGCCAGCGGTATCTCAAAGTATTAGCTTTTACAGTTGTCTCCTCTCATAGGTGCTTATTTTGTAAGTTAATAAGGCCATTACTTATTACCTCTCTCAAAATCCAAGATTTGTTCCTTTCTGTTTTCTCTGAAATCTCTGTGATTTTTCTAAGTGTTTTCTCATCAATTCTTACCTTTATTTGTTTTATTAAATTTTTGGCGTACTTACCCCGCTTCATCCAAATCTCCTTTTAAAATTCGGAATCCCTGTAATCAATTAATTCCCACGCAAAGTAATTTCAGGAATTGCTGAAAAATACTTTAGACCTACCTATCTGTTGTAAAGTGTACGGTGGACAGGTAGGTACTGAAGAAAATCCTCTAAATTTTAAGTCACAATATTTTTCTTAAAAAATCTACTCGATAATAATTTTCAATGGGATCATCGTCCACCTCAATCTCAATAATGCTACCAATTAAACCTGGTAAAATTTCATGAAGTTCATTTAAGTCGTTTATGAAAATACCCAGTATTTCTAGTTCTTTTTGTAAATAGGGCATCGATTTCTTTGTCAGTGGAGAGAATGTCGTCTCCAAATGCCACTCAATTTGCCGATTGTTATCATTCGAGTAGGAAATTTCCGCACTCAGGATGCAAGCATAATAAGTTCCGCTTCCCAAAGTCCTTGCATATTTTGATTCTGATAACCGATAAGCTTGATTTAAATCCGATAAATTTATTATTTTCATAAACTTCCCCTTATATAAAAAGTTTTTATCCCCCCATATGAAAGACATTTTTTTTTTTAAGAAATTTGGTGGCCTAAAAAGTAAAAATAGGGGCTACAAGAAATCTTGTTAAAGTTATTCCATCAGGGGCTTACTAAGGCTGCTGTAATCAATCCTGGCGCATTATTTTGGAGTAAGTAGTAGGATTTTATGTGGAGAGGTAAAAGTTGCTTAAAATGGCTGTAACCAGTGGATAATGCTGATGATAATAATTTAGTGATTATTCATTTTTTAAAAAGTTTTTTATTTTACATTTTTAAAATTTACTGAAGAAAAAAGGAACAATTAGTCTTACCAGGGCGGTTGGCATTATGAATCAGTTAATCAAATTGACTTGATTATCTTTCATTGTTATTCTTAAAATAATTGAGACAACTCTATATGAGTTGAGCTCGTGGCCCTAGCACATCCCCCCGCTAGGGCTTTTTATTTTTGATGACAATTTCGCTGTTCGGGTAGGTAAGAAGAGCCATGAGCTAGTGAAGGGGTGTTAGCAGGACACCCCTCAATTACGTCTACAGTTTCAAGGTCGTAGATTCTGTAAAGAAGACTATTTCTTTCTAGTCCATACCCCGACAGCAACCACGGAATCAGTAGGAGTTACGTGACGATAAGCAATTTGAATGGTGTCTTTGTCGATTATTTTACCCTCCCAGAAACCTTGCTCGTACGAACCATATAGGGTCTTGTTATCCAGGCCGATAGCACCAACAAAATTCTCAGTGGCCCTTTGAGACTTAAAGGTGCCATGCATTATCCTTCCTTGTTGCTTGGTTATCACGGCTTCAGCGTTCAGACTACTGAAAGGTTGAGTGTGATGTGTCTTCGGACCTGGTTCCTTTCCTTTTAGTAACAACCCACCCTCAGTCTTAACCACCCATGTTCCAGTAAGGTTTGGGATGTCTGAGTCAGCCATGCAGACTGACACACAGAATAGAGTAGCTATCAGCAGGGATACGACACAAATAGATCTCTTCATTGTAATCATCCTTTCCTAAGAATATTCCTTTAGCTTTCGCTGTTGGGGCTGGTGGAAGACTAATATACTTAAGCGTGAAAAATTGCTCAGATTATATATAAGAACACTTCCTTCAGTTGTACCAAAAGTATAACCATTTGTTGAATCCCAAATTAAATTGACAGTTTTTCTCTGATTATTTGGGACAACCATCCTTTTTTTCATGTTGTTTGGACTGAGCCGGGAAAGCCCGGCTGGTCAAAGTGGAATAACCTGTCTATTTTTTCTTTAAGCGTGTGTCGCTTGTCCCCGTCCCTGATGTTTGCCCTTAGATAGTCTATTTAACAAGTGTTACAGTCCCACGGTAGCTGTGTCTCTTCTTACTCCCCGGTGTTTGTGTCGTATCTTTTTTGGGAAGGAACACCCTGTTTTGCGGTAGTGGAGACTGGTTCTCAGATATCTTCCTTGACTGGGAAGTACCGTCCCCCCAGTTGATGGAGGACTTGAACGCAATTTGTTGCGCTACGCTTAGGTTATTCTTCACAGGAATTGTCATTCTCCAAGAAGGCGGACCGACTTGCGCTCCGG
>JAPLWR010000013.1:0-1539 GCA_026396495.1 Candidatus Magasanikiibacteriota bacterium
GATTACCTAATAATTTAAATTTTAGCATTCTAGATATAGAAGGTGAGGCTATGTTATTGTATTTAGATGAAATGGGAGTCCAGGCGGCAACAGGTTCAGCTTGTAATTCTGAATCTTTAGAGCCATCCCATGTTTTGCTAGCTTTGGGGATGCCCTATGAACTAGCTCATGGATCATTGCGTTTTACTTTAGGTCATTGTAATACTAAAGCTGATATGGATTATGTTTTGAAAATAATGCCAGGTATTGTAGAAAAATTGAGAGAGCTTTCTCCAGTGCGCATGTCTTTAAAAAAAGGTGAAGAACGTCCACATCCAGAGTACAAAAAACATAAATAAAAAATATGACTAATCAACCAAATATAGATGGAGTGGGAGATAGCGGCCAAGCTTGGTACTATTCTGACATAGTGAAGGACCATTTTTTTAATCCTCGTAATTTCATGAAGATGGGGGAGGAAGAAGAATTTAAGGCCGATGGAATGGGACGTGTAGGTTCTCCTGCTTGCGGCGATGAGATGGTTTTATGGGTTAAAATTGACCCTAAAGAAGATAAAATTAAAGAATGCCGTTGGCGTACCTTTGGTTGTGGATCAGCTATTGCCTCAACCTCTATTTTGAGTGTAATGCTTACAGAAAATGGTGGAATGAAGTTGGATGAAGCTTTAAAGCTTCGGCCACAAGATATTATGGAAAGATTAGGTGGTTTGCCCTCTAGAAAGGTGCATTGCTCTGTTTTAGGAGACAAAGCTTTGCGTTCCGCTCTTAATGATTATTTTCATAAGTCTGGTCAGCACCAAAGAGTGATAGTGGAAGGAAGTAGAGTAATTGATGAAGAATTGAAAATTACCGACCACGATATTGAACAAGCTGTCTTAGATGGAGCAGTAACTTTGGAAGATGTGCAAAAAAAATTAAAGGTGGGTATTGGCAATCCAGAAACAATTCCGGCTATTGAAGATTTAATTAGATTTTATAAAGAAAAATATTTTGGAGTTTAAAAATATGCAACCAATTGTAGATAAAGAAAAATGTATTGGCTGTGGCACTTGCGTGGCTTTGTGCCCTGGTTCTTTTAAGTGGGATGAGAGTGGAGTCAAAGTGGAGGCTATTGTTCCGCCAGAGGATAATGAGGTGAGTTTAAAAGAAGCAGCTGAGGCTTGTCCAGTGCAAGCAATTATCTTGGAATAATAAATTGCTTTTAAGTTAAATTTAAGGTATAATAATGTCGCTATGACTAGCGGCATTTTATATATAGTAGCTACTCCTATTGGTAACTTAAAAGATATTACAGGACGCGCCATAGAGACTTTAAAAAGTGTTGATTATATACTTTGCGAAGATACTCGCGACTCCCAAAGACTTTTAGGTCCTTTTGGCGTTACTACCAAAACTTTAAGCCTGCATCAACATAGTCCAGAAAAAAGATTTATAGAAGTTCTAGATTTTTTAGAAGAAGGAAAAAATTTAGCTTTAATCACTGATGCAGGAACTCCGGGAATTAGTGATCCGGGAAATTTATTAATTGATTTCTTATTAA
>JAPLWR010000013.1:1625-6551 GCA_026396495.1 Candidatus Magasanikiibacteriota bacterium
TAAAAAAAAATCCAGAAATTAAGATTGTTCCTATACCAGGACCAGCCGCTCTGATTGCTGCTTTGTCTATTTCCGGATTTCCTACGGATAAATTTTATTTTGCTGGATTTCCTCCTTTAAAAAATAAACGTACTAAATATTTTCAGGAACTAGCCAGTATTAATAATACTTTGGTTTTATACGAGTCAACCCATCGTATTTTAAAAACTCTGGAAGATTTAAAAAATAGTTTTGATCAGACCAAAAGAATTGTGGTGTGTCGTGAATTAACCAAACAATTTGAAACTATTTACAGAGGAACATTTGCCAATATTTTAGAATTATTAAATAAAGGTTCTCTAAAAGGAGAATTTGTCATCGTGATAGAAAATTAATTTATGCCAAAATTTTATATTACCACTCCAATTTATTACGTTAATGGGTTGCCTCATATTGGTCATGCTTATACCACTTTGGCGGCCGATACTATTGCCCGTTTTAGGCGTTTAAAAGGTGATGAAGTTTTGTTTGTTACTGGGACTGATGAAAATAGCCAAAAGAATTTTGAGGCTGCTGCTCAAAAAGGGGAAACAGATCTAAAAAAATATTTAGATGAAATGAGCGGGCGTTGGAGAGAAACTTGGGATGAATTAGATATAACTAATGATGATTTTGTCCGTACTACTGAAGAACGTCATATTGAAACTGTTTTGGCTTTTTTTGACAAAGTAAACAAAAGAGGTGATATTTATAAAGGAGTTTACGAGGGGTTATATTGTGATGGTTGTGAAGCTTTTTTAACGGATAAAGATTTAATTGAAGGTAAGTGCCAGTTTCATCTTAAAGAACCGCGTAAGATTAGTGAAGAAAATTATTTTTTTCGTTTAACCAATTATCGAGGAGCCTTATTAAAACACATTGAGGAAAATCCTAATTTTATTAGGCCAGAAAAAAGAAAATCTGAGGTTATTAATTATATCAATACTTTAAATGATATAAGTATTTCTAGACCTAATCTAAAATGTGGTATTCCTTTTCCTTTGGACAAAACTCATGGCATTTATGTTTGGTTTGACGCCTTAATCAATTATTTGACAGCTGTAGGCTATGGCAGAGATGAAGAAATGTATAAGAAGTGGTGGCCAGCGGATATTCACTTAATGGCCAAGGATATTTTAAAATTTCATGCAGTCATCTGGCCAGCCATGCTTTTGTCTGCTAATTTGCCTTTACCTAAGACTGTCTATGCTCATGGTTTCTTTACTATTAACGGTGAAAAAATGAGCAAATCTATTGGTAATGTTTTGGACCCAGTAGAATTAGCAAAAATTTATCCGCTTGATGCTATTCGTTATTTTCTTTTACGAGAAATAAAATTTGGTGAAGATGGAGATTTTTCTTTAGTTCATTTAAAAGAACATTATAATAATGATTTGGCTAATGATTTTGGTAATTTATTACACCGCACTCTGTCAATGACAGAACAGTATTGTGGAGGAGTTGTGCCAGAGCATTCGGGAGAAGCCGAAGGTCTTGATCCTTTGTGTGAGATTGATGTCTGGAAAGATTACGAAACGGCTATGAATGATTATCATTTTGATGAAGCTATCGGTACTATTTGGCAACTTGTGCAAGAATCTAATAAATTAATTGAAAAGGAAAAACCTTGGCAACTAGTTAAAGAAAATTCTAAAAGATTAAATGACGTTTTATATAATCTTCTAGAAACTTTACGTCAAATTAGTTGGTTATTGTTACCTCTCATGCCAGAAACTAGTGAAAAAATTTGGACACAATTAGGTTTAGATGTGGCCCAAGAAAAGGCAAATAGTTTAGAACAAGCACAAGTTTGGGGAGGCTTAAAATCTGGTAACAAAATTAGTAAGGGTGAACCAATTTTTCCTAAAATTATTTAATTTAAAAATATAATTATGAGTCACATAGATATTGTTTTATTAATTATTTTGGGTGGTTTTACGTTATTTGGTTTGTGGTTTGGCTTCATTCATACCCTAGGATCAGTAGTGGGAACTTTTGTCGGTGCCTTTGTCTCTAGCCACTATTATGCCCCTATTTCTTCTTGGGTTTGGTCAATGACAGGTGGTAATGAAAATTTAGTTAAACTTGTTGTTTTCTTTCTTCTTTTTATCATTGCTAATCGTTTAGTTGGTTTTGGTTTTTGGATTGTAGAAAAGTTTTTTAATATTATTAAAATCATTCCATTTCTAAGTACTATTAATAGATTACTGGGTGGCATTTTAGGTTTAGCTGAAGGCACATTAGTTTTAGGTTTAACATTATTTTTTATTAGCAAATTTCCTTTTAGTGACTGGATTTTAGGATCAATTTTAAATTCGCAAGTAGCTGCCACTTTAATTAAGATTTCCAGTATTTTGTGGCCACTTTTACCAGCCGCTCTTAAGCAAATTCAAGCAGTATTATGATCTTTGATACTCATTGCCACCTTCAATTTAAAGGTTTTAAAGACGAATATGGAGATGTTTTAAAAAGATGTCAGGAGAAAGATGTGGCTTTGAATATTGTAGGTACACAAAAAGACACTAGTCGTGCCGCAGTAGAGATGGCAGAAAAAAGTTCTAATGTTTATGCCACAATTGGATTACACCCCGTTCATCTTTTTCCTACTCATATAGATGAAGAAGAAAGTAGTTTTCTATCTCGTGAAGAAGATTTTGATGAAAAATTTTATAGAGATTTGGCTCAAAGTTCTAAAGTAGTGGGGATAGGGGAATGCGGATTAGATTTCTATCATTTACCAGAAGGCATAGATAAAAAAGTAGTTTTTGCTAAACAAAAATCTGTTTTTTTAAAACAATTAAAATTAGCCGAGGAGTTAAAAAAGACCTTAGTGATTCATGTCCGAGATGCACATAAAGAAATGATTGAATTGTTAGAAGAAAACACTCAACCTAATTCTTTGCAAGCGGTTGTCCATTGTTATACTGGCAATTGGTCCGATGCTAAAGAATATCTGGATTTGGGTTTTTATATTGGTTTTACTGGAGTTATTACTTTTCCAGCTAAAAAATTAAATCCTCAGCCTACGTTAGATATTTTAGAGGTGGTGGAAAAGACACCCTTAGAAAAAATTGTGATTGAGACCGATGCGCCTTATTTAGCCCCTCAAGCTTATCGAGGCCAAAAATGTGAACCTTGGATGTTTTTAACCACAAATAACGCACAAAAATTATTTCATTTAGGCTAATTAAAATTATTCACATTTTAATTAAAAAAATACTTGACGGACAGCCATATTTTTAGTAGAATATGGCTGTCCTTTGTTTTATGTCTAATAAAGAAATTAAAACAGATCGAGCTTATTATTTGTTTGGCTTAAAAATTGCTAGTGATTTTGGTGCTTCTATCGCTGTTCCTGTTGTGGTTTTTACTTTATTAGGACAATGGTTAGACAAAAAGTATGGAAAAGGCCCTCTTTTTTTGGTTATTGGATTTGTAGTGGCGGCAATAATTTCAGCCAAAATTATTTATAATAAAGCTAAAGTTTACGGAGAAGCGTATAAAAAAATGAAGTAATTTATGCATATTCCCACCTTAGTACCAGAAGTGTTAGGCCACATTGGCAAGATTAATGTAACAAATACAATGATCAATGCTGTGTTAGCTACAAGCATCTTTCTAGTTGTGGGTATTTTAATCAAAAAAAGTATTAATTTACGCCCCTCCGGAATACAGAATTTCTTTGAGCATATTTTAGAAATGTTAATGGAATATTTTGATCAAGTTACTGGAGACCGAAAAAAGACACTGCGTTTTTTGCCTGTTGTTGGTTCGGTCTTCTTTTTTATTTTACTTTCTAATTGGTTGGGGTTATTGCCAGGAACCGGTAGTTTAACTTGGAATCATAAAATGATTTTGCGTCCGGCTAATACAGATTTAAATCTAACTTTGGCTATGGCCTTAGTTTCTGTTATAGTCTCTCACATTTTTGGTTTTATCACTGTTGGTTTTTTTACTTACTTTAATAAGTTTATTCAGATTGGTACTTTAATAAAAAGTTTTAAACATGGTCCTATTGCTATCTTTACCGCTGTTATAGAAATGGTCGTGGGTTTAATTGAGCTCGTCGGTGAAGCGGCTAAGGTTCTTTCTTTGTCTTTAAGGTTGTTTGGTAATATTTTTGCTGGTGAAGTTTTAATTTCGGTTATTTCGGCTATTGCTGGTTTGCTTATTCCTACACCGTTTATGATGTTAGAATTGTTGGTTGGCTTAATTCAGGCTAGTGTTTTTGCCATGTTAACACTGGTTTATTTATCAGTTGCTACAATGGAAGTACATGGCGAAAGTGAACATTAATTAATAAATTTTAGCGCACACTGAGGCAAACATAATTAATAAAAACAAGTCCCACGGAATGCGCTTAAGAAAGGTCAATATGGATCATGAATCAATCGTGACAATTATGAAGGGTGTTACCATGGCTATCGGTGGTTTTTTCCCCGCTTTAGCTATTGGTAAGATTGTGGCTAAGGCTATGGAAGCCATTGGTCGCAATCCAGAAGCTTCTGGTAAATTATTTGTTCCTATGCTTTTAGGTGCTGCTTTTGCTGAAGCTATCGCTATTTATTCTTTGGTGGTTGTTTTTACTTTAGCTTAAAGTATTTTTTTAGGTTAGATCTTGTTGTAAGATCTAACCACTAAAAATTATTTTAATCAATTCCTTAGAAATTATGAATTTTATAGAAATTGCTCATGCTTCTGAAGCTCCCACAGAATTAACTGAAACCACCGAGCAAAGTGGTGGTGTTTTGGGTTCATTAGGCATTAATGGTCAACTTTTTGTTTTTCAATTAATCAATTTTATTTTGGTAGCCGCTATTTTGTGGTTTTTAATTTTAAAACCTTTAACCAAAAAAATGGCTGAGCGTAAGAAAATAATTGATGAAAGTTTAGATAATGTTAAGGTAA
>JAPLWR010000105.1:0-4080 GCA_026396495.1 Candidatus Magasanikiibacteriota bacterium
GAAAAACCCGAATTAACTTTATTGGCAAAGATATCCACAAACACAGGAAAATCTTCTGTTTCATGTTTAATTAATTCTAAAGTATTATCAGTAGAATTATTATCCAATACAAAAAGAGACCAATCTTTAAGAGTTTGGTTGCGTAGAGACTTCATTAAATATGGGATGTATTTTGCCCCGTTCCAAGCAACGAGGTTGACTGAAAGTTTCATAATCCTAGTCTTAATTTACTCACTGATTGTTTAAGATTGGTATAAATCTTTTAACTTTTTCAATAATTTATTATCATCTAACAAATCAACACTATTAGATAATTGATTGACAGAACCAATACAAACAGAAATACTCCTAATAGCTTTATCCTTAATTTTCTTTTTTATTTCATTTGCAAAAACATCTCCATGAATAACCAAATATGGCCTATCAAAAAAATATGAAGCTTTAGTTGGTAGGGTTTTTGTAATCCCTAATTTGTTATGCAGTTCAGCAATAATTTTATATGCAGAAGATAAATTTTTCTGACGATCTTTCCATTTTTTCGACAACAAAACCCTATCTAAAATTGGTGTTAATTTTTTAGCACATTGTAAACGAGAAAAGGCAGTTCCAAACCACTTACTGTATGGAGAATACTCTTTTTCCATCAAGAAACAAAGTTTCATGATTGAATGCACTAATCGTGCAGCGATGACTTTTGAGCCCAGCTCATCGCCGACATCACCAGTACGACCAACAAAAGGCTCCTCTTGTCCTATCTTCAACCATTCGGATGCCAACATGAACAACCAGACGTCTTTAGGAAAATAATGTAATTTTCTTTGAATTTTTTTTAAACTGAGTTGATCATAAAAAATATTACCACTTCTTATAGTTCTGAGTCTTTGTTCTGATAAAATCAACCAGTCAAGTGAAGATAAATTAATATTAGGGCTAATTGAAAGATAATTTTCTAAAAAAGATTCAATACTATAAATTTCAATTCGGTGAGTAATAGGCTGGCCTTTTTTTACTTTAGTAAGAAGTTGCACCCCCAACTTATTTGGCTCACCAAAATGTGTCGAGTAGCCTAAAAATGTTGCAGGTAAATGTTTACTTAAAAAATCAGAAATTTTTTCTTTATTAGAAATATCTTCTGGAGAAAGAAAAATCATTACTCGTGGTCCCCAATGGTGATCAGTTGAACGTTTTGTATCAAAACCAAGAACTTCTGAACCATAGTCTATTAAACCAGCAGAATATTTAAGTCCTGGAAACCCATCTTTTAAAATTGGTTTAACAACCTCATTATAAAATTGTTCGCATAAAAATAAGCCAGGAATAAATTTACTCATAAATAAAATTACTAAAATATTTTTTTACTGTCTCAACAGGTGTCTGATTAGTTGTATCGATAAAACTATCATTATCAATCAGACCTCTTACCTTCTCAAATTCTGCTCTAACCTCTGAGATTCTCTCCACACCGGCGGTCCAACACTCTCGTTCTTTATCTCTTTTAACCGTTTCTTCCTGAGTTGGAAATAAAACTTTAATTTCCAGATTATTACCAAATTCTCTTTTAAACATTTCTAAAAAAACAGAATAATCACCAAAAATAATATAATCGAGTACAGTATTTTTTCCACTATTTATAAATTCTTTTTTCGTCTCATCGAAAATCTTCTTGTGTGCCAGTTTTAATTTATCTAAATTCTCTGGAAACCACTGACCGCCATTGGGAAAAAATTCTGTATCTAGCCTATCACCGTCTATTTTAGTAAAACCACATCGTTCAACTAATAAATCGGCAATTGTGGTTTTACCGGAACCCCCAGGGCCAGTTAATATCAGAACTTTCTTATCTATTTTTTCCATATTTTTTCTCTCAACCACGCCATTGGTAAAATAATTGTCCTAGCTATAAAAACCCACATCCACTTATACCACGGTTCCCATTTTTGAAAATAAGTTAGCATGCTTAGAGTAAAATTTTTCTGTTTCCAAAAACTAGCACGCTGTTTAAAACTTTGTCCCACAAAATCAACGCAAGAAACAATTGGCGTGTAAAATACTTTATAACCCAAACGTTTAATCTCTCTGCACAAATCTACATCCTCAAACCAAATAAAATAGCGCGGATCAAAACCCCAACCTAACTTATTTAAGAGTTCACGTCTCACTAGCATAAAAGATCCGCGGACAGAATCTACTTCCTGTTCTTGGGATAGATCAAAACCTTTCATTAAATAACTATTCAAAATTCCCGGAAAAATTTTAGGCAATTTAAAAATAATAGCCAACTGATTTAAAACTGTGGGAAATCTGCGTGGTCCAGCCTCTTTATTAAACTCCCCTTTTTCATTTACCAATTTACACCCCACTAATCCCACGTCTGGTCTGTTTTTTAGCCAGTCTAAAATTTTCTTTAATCCACCTGTCTCTACTTGCATGTCTGGATTTAAAAACAAAATCCAATCACCCTGAGCTTGTTTAAAACCCTGATTATTGCCACCCGCAAAACCTAAATTCTGATCATTAGCGATTAATTTTATTTGCGGATATTTTTGTTTAATAAAATCTGCCGTACCATCTGTTGAAGCATTATCCACTATAATTTCTTCCCAATCAAAACCAACCGTGCCCTTTTGCACTGATTCTATTTGTCCTCCAATTTTTTCTTTAGAATTCCAAGTAACGGTGATGACTGACAAATCCATATTTAGCCCATTTGTTTTTTAAACCAATCCACCACAGGAATTGGAGTTGGATCAATATTATAAAGCATGGCTAGATAAAAACTGATATAACTGCCCAAAGTTAAAAGTTCAAACACTTGCCCTAATTTGGTTTTTTCTTGCAATTGATAAGAAGACACGCTAATCCCCTTTTGTTTGGCAGCTTCTTTGGTTAATTGAAATCTTTTTTGAATTCTAGTTTCATTTAAAGATGATTCAAAAAAAACAAAAGCTAAATCTTTTTTTATAGATTCAGGAAAAACTAAACCCTCCATTAAATGATGATTTATTTCCGGCAACAAAAACCAACCAGAAAAATTTTTAGCATTTTCGTTTAATTGGTTGGCGGCTGTATGAATACTGCCGGCCAAAAATCCAGATGCTAAATAAAATGGGATTTTGTTTTGTAATTGTGTGGCCAATTGTTTGGCTGGATTCTCTGAGCTCTTAGTTGCAGCACCAAACACCTCATTATATTTTTCAATCGTTTTAATAGACTTTTTAATATCTGCCTCATCAAATTTAATAAATCCTAACTTACCAAAAATTAACATCGTGCCAAACAGAGTGTAACCCAAACCCATTCTTGGCGATCCACAAGGGTTAAAATGGGGATTAAAAACATAACCCCACGATTTATTTTTATTCTTGTAAGCTAATAAATCTTTACCACTAGTTAAAACAATTACTTTACAACCTGTTTTCTGCACTTCCTTCATACAAGAGACAGTTTCCTCAGTTGAACCAGAATAACTGGATAAAATTACCAAAGTATCTTTGTCTACATAAGCTGGCAAATGATAATCATTAACAATTTCTAAACTAACTTTTAACTGACCAAAAAATAAAGAATCAATAATATGAGCGCCCAAAGCTGACCCACCCATACCAGCCACCACCACCCTCTTGACCTTGGATAAGCTGGTGGGAAAATTAACACCTTTTAAATCATTAAAAGACTCAGCACATTGTTCATCTAAAGAATCAATAGAACTAAGCATGCCTGATTTATCTAAAGATTTAATTTTAGAAATTTCATCTAAGATCATAAAATTATAATAAGTTTATTTAGGAATACAGAAAATAATTTCTTCGTCAGGAAACCACACATGCGATAGACCAAAATAATCACTAGATACCCCATTCCACTTTTTTCTGTAGTGAGAGCTATCAAGTCGAAAGACAAATAGATTAGAACCAAAATAAGCTCTGCTGATTGGTTCCATACCGATATTTAAATGTTCACTTATTGGCTGATCGTTATTTTGCAAAATATAAAATATTCCAACTTCAGCGGGACATAATTTTAAACCCAGCTCTTCTGCTCTTTTATAGATATCCTCTGTGGTAGGATTAGGATTCTGTA
>JAPLWR010000105.1:4106-10385 GCA_026396495.1 Candidatus Magasanikiibacteriota bacterium
TCTTGGACTGTGAGAAAATTTGGATCTTTCATTATATATTCAACTGTATGATTCACATAGATATCTTTATTTCGCATCTCTTCTTTTAATTGTTCTATTGTTTTTCCACCAACCATAAGTTTTGTTCGTTCAATTTTTCGTCCTGGAAAAGAAATGCAAAAATAATCAACATTTTCTAAACTAAAAAACATATCCTTAAATAGAGGACCAATATAAACCTTAGTAAAAGGATTTATTTCGCCAACTCCCAAAGCAATTTGTTTTGGTTCACAATTAAATATAATAGCCGCATCGGATTTTTGGTTACGTCTATATACTATTTCCTGTATCCGTGGATCTTTCAAATAGCCAAACCCTTGAATCGGAGCATCAATCTCATACAAAAACACCAAGTCGTCTCTAGTTAATTCTTGTCCTTTTTGTGTTTTGTTTTCAATTATGGTCAATTGTTCCATGTTTTGAGTTTTCTTTTCATATAGTTTACCGTCGGGAAATTCTGCTAATTTGTCTTGCACTACTTTACCGATATATGGATCCATATTTTGATTTGATCCAATACCTCTAACTTCAGCAATATGGTCATCCTCCATTCTAATAGCGACTCGAGGAATTTTGGGCTGACCCTTAGAATCAAAAGAATAATAGACAAAAAAATCACCACCATTTAGTTGAATGCGAGCAGTCGATTCACCAGCTGTACACCAACCTGTACCATGGCCCTGAAGTGATTGTACTAGTGGCATAGGATCTGAACCTTGGGGATATTTAACCCATTTTCCTTCAGTGTTAGTTAACTGCTCTTTAGAGGCTGGAGTGACCTTTTCAATAGCCCAGGCATACAACTTGGCAAAACTTTCACTTTGTGATAATTGTTCAAATTGTTGTCTATCTTGTTCTTCTAAGGACTCTAAATTAATACCCTCCTCACTATATTTTTTCAGCATGGCATCCAAAACATAAGCCAAAGCTTCCGGATCAAGATCAGGAAAGGGCTTAACAGTGTCTTTTCTTCTTTTACTAAACTGTTTTTTTTTTTTATCATATTCACCCATGTTTAAAATACTTCTAACAGCCCAGTATTTCAACCAATCCGGATACTTGGCGTCAGGAGAAGTTAAATAATCCAACCAATTATTTAAACTACTTTTTTGATCAGCGATAATAACTTCAGTATGTTGTTGACGCATCTCCGCAGTTACTGTAATGGTACCACGACCTTGTTCACGAGCAATACGTTGCTGTAAAACAAAATAAGCCTCGGGCACTTCTTCTGGTTTAATAACGTATTTGCTATACAATACCTGTTTAAACCGAGCCAATTTTTCGACACGACGCTGAGGATCTTGAGGATCTAAACTTTCTTTAAAAATATAATCCAAATAATTTTGGATACGATCCTCTGGTTTTTCTGGAACACGCTGGCCAGTCTTAGCTTCCGTGCGTTTAGCTACTTTAGCCACTTCGTCACTAGCACCTAAACCTAGAAATTTATCTTTAAGAAAGGAAGGATTACGATCCATATGTAATTAGTTGAGATATTGTAGAGCCTCTTTCAGCGCTTCTTGCCAAGGACGCTGTGGGGGCATTTTAGTATTTAATAAAATTGAAGTGTGAGGTAATTTAGTTGGACGCGGAAATTTTACGGATGGAACGGGCACAGAGCAAACATCATATTTTTTAATTTCAAAAACCGCCTTGCCCAATTCATACCAAGTACAACCACCACTATTGGCACCATGATAAATCCCCCAAGGTTTTTTATCTTCAATTAGGGCGCGCGTAAATTTGGCTAAATCCGGAGCATAAGTAGGAGAACTTAATTCATCATCAACTAAGTCAAAATCCCTTTTGCCTTGATCATACAAACTGAGCATGGTTTCTACAAAACTTTTTTTAGAAGTTGACCCGGCTTTGGTATCACTAAAAAGCTTGGATAATCTAATTAAATAAAATTGAGAGGCATTTTCTAAAAGATATTTCTCCCCCATTAATTTAGTCTGACCATATTTATTTATTGGCTCGAGAGAATCTTCTTCTGCATACCCTTCTTCTTTAACACCGGCAAAAACATAATCAGAAGAATAATGAACTAAAACTGCGCCCAACTCTTTAGCAATCAGGGATAAATTTTTAACCGCCTCTCCATTAATTTTTTGAGCAGATAAAAATTCCGCCTCTTCTGTTTCTATTTTATCTACGGCGTTATGAGCCACAGTATTAATAATTATTTCCGGCCGTAATAAACCAATTTTTTCTTTTAACTGTGCTTCATCAGTTACATCTATATCATCTCTATCCCAAGATGTGACATCATAAAATCCAACATTAGTAAATTCCTTTACCAAAGCTTGGCCCAAAGTACCTCTAGAACCTAAAATTAAGATTTTTTTGTTAGACATAGTAGTTATATTTTATCTAAAAAATGACTAAAAAGCAACAAACCCTAATAAAAAACCCAAGCCAGTTATGGGGCTTGGGTGGGTAAAGCAGTTACTACATGATGGAGGCCAGCAGAAGGTCTTCCATCTCGAGGATGCGCACAGTGCGAGTCCTGATGGGAGTAAACACGCCCACATAACCCGTCATCCTGTTCTTATCGGTAAGAAATAAAACTCGCAGATACCCCATGGGTACCATTTCTCCAGAAGCAGGATCACTCACCAAAAGCCTGTTGGACTTGGTGACTTCAAACCTACGCTTCTGAATGAAAACGAGATTGGACCAAGAAAAGCGATTAGTGACTTTTCCCTTCTCGTCCAAAACCAAGGCGCCAGTCAAAAGAAAACCCTTTTCCAGAACCGGCACAGCCAAACTTGGCTCAGCAAAGATCTTGCCTGCACCATACTGGTTGCCTTCGGTGCTATAGGCAAAAAACTTCTTGGCGCCACTTTCGTGCGGCTGAAAATGCTCGAGTTCCAATTCACCCTTGTCGTTGAAAGAAAGCGCGATCTTCCAACCACCCCGACCATCCAAGACCACACGCTGGTCTGGAGTCAAAGAGATCATTTCTCCGACATCGGCTGTCACATCACGACTGACCGCATTTGGCCTCTTAGGACGTTCCATGGCTCACGCTCCCTGGCATATGAAAAATTCACTCCCCTGTGGAGTGAACTTAGCTTAGCAAATAATTGTCTTAAGGTCAAGATTAACTCGCCGATTTCATTTGTGTTTCTGATCTTTCTAAATCCGTTTGAAATTTATTCATTTCGCCTTTCTTTTTTTCCCAAATAGCCTCTACCCAAGGTGTATTTTTTTTATACCATTCCACAGTCTCTCTTAGCCCCTGTTCAAATTTTTCTCTAGTATAAACTGGTTGCCAACCCAAGGCTTTAATTTTAGAAGCGTCAATAGCATAACGTCTGTCATGGCCTGGACGGTCCGTGATAAATTCAATCCTGTCTTCTCCTAAACCCATGATCTGCAAAATCATCTTGGTAATTTCCAAATTATTTCGTTCATTGTCTACGCCAATATTATAAACCCCGCCATCTTCTCCCTTGTGTAATAACAAATCCAAGGCCGAGGCGTGATCCATAACCTGAATCCAATCACGAACATTTAAACCATCACCATAGACTGGCACCTTCTCCCCTTTTAATAATTTAAAAACAAAAAATGGAATTACTTTTTCAGGGAATTGATAAGGTCCATAATTATTAGAACAATGAGTTACTACCACTGGAACTTTATGGGTAACAAAATAAGCATTACACATTAAATCGCCTCCAGCCTTGGCTGCAGCATAAGGCATGTTAGGCCAAATTGGTGTAGTTTCTGTAAAAAGTCTATCTTCATCTAATCCTAAAGATCCATAAACCTCATCAGTAGAGACCTGAACAAATTTAGTAATTTTATTAATCCGCGCCGCGTCTAAAATCATTTGAACACCCAAAGTGTTCGTTAGGACAAAATCCTTACAACCACCATGAATCGAGCGATCCACGTGGGTTTCGGCGGCAAAATTAATAATGTGCGTTATCTTATTTTCTTGAATTACCTGATTTAATTGATCTAAATCAATAATATCGCCCTGAATAAATTTGTAATTGGGGTTTTCTGCAACATCTTTTAAATTATCCAAATTACCAGCGTAAGTTAATTTATCATAATTAACAATAAAATAATCTGGATGAGCACCCAAAATATGATGAATGAAATTGGAACCAATAAAACCAGCCCCGCCACAAACTAATAAGCGCATAATATAATTTTTCTCTTATCTAATTAAAAACTGCCTCACAATAGCCCAAGTAGCCAAAGACTCTCCATCCCAGATTTGTCCATTTTTAATCAATTCGTCAATCTCATCAATTCTTCTAGGAAATAATTCTATGGGCTCTTGTGGATTTTCTTCAGCCTCAACTCTGGATAAACCTCTAGCTAAATAAATACGACAAACTTCTGAACTTAATCCATTATTAGGACTAAATTCACCAACATTAATCAATTCTGTTGCAGCTAAACCAACTTCTTCTTGCAATTCCTCTCTAGCTGATTGTTCAAAAGTTTGACCAACCTTTACAGCCCCACCGGGAAATTCTACACTAACTTTATTAAATAAACAACGATAAGTTTTGATTAGACAAATTCTCCCATCATTGAAAATTGGGACAATCATAACACTACCTGGTGTTTCTACATAATAATACTCCCCCGGATCAATTTTCCCTTGAATCTCAAAAGTATCATGGCGATAAATCCACCAAGGATTTTGATGTACTATTTCTGTTTTAATTTTCTTCCACATATTTTTTAATCCTCCCTCCCATTTCTTCCATCTCACCTGCGGCATAAGCTTTGCCCGCCCAGAGTCTATGTCCATCTCCATTAAACCTAGGAATGATATGAAAATGTGTGTGAGGTACAACCTGTCCAGCTTCTACGCCATTATTTACGGTTAGATTAAAAGCATCATGACCAGTAGCCCGTAAAATAGCTGCCGCTATTTTTTTAGAGGCCACAACTAAACTTTCTAAATCACCGTCAGTAGTAGAAGAAAAATTATTAAAGTGAGTTTTGGGAATAACTAAAGTATGCCCGGGATTAACTGGATTAATATCTAAAAAAGCTAAAACCTTATCATCTTCATAAACTTTAGCGCTAGGCACTTCTCCACTAATTATTTTACAAAAAATACAGTCTGGCATCATAAAAATAAATTAGAATGTTAAATATAGTTATATCTTATAGATAAAAGGTAAAAAATTCAAGTTAGCGAGGACCTATTTTTCTTAACTCCAAATCATCCCAAGAAGCTACAACTTCTTTTAAATCCACTCCTCCTAGTAATAATTTTTGACGAAAACTATCTTCTGTAGCTGGATCCAATTTTAAATCATAAAAATAAACGTGATCGCCGTCTTTAACTAAATTAATAATGGCTGTTACTTGTTCATCATTTTGCCAACCAGATATTACTTTGCGTCCAGGAAAAAGATACTTGTCGGCATAACGAGTTACAATGACAGATTCTGGTTCTGTAAGTTGATAAATTTTTTCCTGCCATTCTTGATACTGTTTAACATTAATTTTAACTTGCTGTAAACCGTCTAATTTTAAATAAACTTCTCCAAAACTAGCCCCTAGTAATAACAAAGCAAGCAAAATAACCAAAAATTTAGATACTACTTTATTTAAAAACCAAAGTTTAACTAAAAAATAGGCGGCCAGAGGTAAACTAAAAACATAAATAGGCAAAAAATACCGCACATAAGATGTACCGATAGATGGCGTCATGGCTAAATTATCAAAAAACTCCCAAGACCCATAAAAAATTAAAATATAAAGGCTTAAAAGAAACCAAACTGCTACATATTTAAAATTATTAACCCCTACTTCTTCCCCTGTTTGTTTGCTTTTAAATCGATTAAAAAACAATAAAGAAAAACCAGCAAAAGATAACCATAACCAAGGACGAAATAAAACAAAAAAATATTTAACAAATGTTTTGATGGCTGTTAAGGGATGGAAACCAAAAGGCAAAATAATGGCTTGCCAAAAATTAATGCCCTGAGGACCGGAAAAAACAACTCCGGCTTCTCCGCTACTCTGAGGTATGACATAACCACTACCAAAAATATTCCCGTAAAAAGCATACTGGGTGGCAAAAAAACCGACTCCTACTAATAACACGCCACAAATCACGGCGATAAATTCTTTTTTATTCCAAACTTTTTTCACTTGGACTAGGCCAAAAATCCCCAAAGCCAACATCCACCAAAATTCCGAAGGCCTGACATACAAGGCCAAGGCCCAAAAGAAACCACTAAAAAAAAC
>JAPLWR010000080.1:0-1341 GCA_026396495.1 Candidatus Magasanikiibacteriota bacterium
CGGCCGCCTGGAGATTCTCCTTATGTTCCTGTAGGAGAAATACCTGATTGGAATGGTGACCCAGCTTCGACTTATGAAGATCGTCATGCTCAACTAGAAGAAGATGAAACAGAGGATGTGGCAGATGTGGATGAAGAATTAAGATTAGCAAGTGGAACTAGAGAAACAAGCGAAGAACAAGAATCTTTGGGTGATGTTTTTCAAGATTCGGTGGATAAACAAACCGGACAAATCCATTTATCAACGCAGAGAGTTTTGGGAAAGGAACAACGGGCTATTCCACCACGTTTAAGATATAAAAATGATCGACCACCTCAAACTCCTAAATATAAAACAGTACTCACTCATCGTAGAGAAAAAGATAATTAAAATATAAAAAACTTCCTTTTAAGGAAGTTTTTTGTTTATTTGCTTTATGTTATAATTAGGGAGTAATTTTATTTTTATGCCCAGAATATCCAATGCAGGACAATCAGTAGCTAGAGGTAGGGATTTTATGCAAGACACTGCCTGGCATTTTAGAGCTGAAGACACATCTTCTCCTCAAGCAGATGAAGCAAGAAGACAAATGAGGAAGAGGGCAGAAATAGAATTAGAGAAAACAGACAGAAAAGTAGGTAAGACTGGAAATTCCAAAAAGGTTCCTGAATTAGTTGAAATAGATGATAGTTGGCGGAAGCGTTATCAAGAACAGTTAGATAATCAAAGGTTTAATCGCGGTTTACAAGATTCTGGGGAGCGTGAAATTACAGAAGGCCCAGAAGAATTTTTATTACAACCGCAAGAGCGAATGACTACACGAGTAGGAAGTATTACTCAGCCTCACTTAAAAAGTTTTCAAATTGGTAATGGGCATCAGAAAAGATTTTCTAATTATGAAGGAGCCCATAATTTACGTCATAAAGAAGCTAGGGCTGGCCGGGTAACCGGGGAAAGAGGAGCGGCTATTGTTGCAACACAACAGGACTTATCTAGAAGGGGCGGGGGCACTGGTTTTTTAGAAAGTGTGTCTGCTGTTGATCAAGACAACAAACCCAACCCAGAAAATTTGGAGGAAAGAGAAAGAATGACTTTTGCAGATAAGTTGCAAGCGGGTTGGTTGGAATTAGATGGTCAAAGTATTTCTAGGTTGGTGGCTAAATTTGATTATGAGGAAAAGAATCATTTAAAAAAAATAGATTATAATACTCAATTAGCTGAGAGGCAATTTAAATCAAAATTGTCCGTGGCTCTTGATTGTTTACAAGATCGCTCTGAACCAGAATTTGGTCCAGCCATTGCTCAACTTATAAAATTAGTTGAAGGTTTTTTTACACGCAATGCAGATCAGATTGTTCAATA
>JAPLWR010000080.1:1366-6962 GCA_026396495.1 Candidatus Magasanikiibacteriota bacterium
TGAGATTGTTAAATATGATAAAAATTTTGAACGACAAAAAGATTTAGAAAAAGCCTTGCAAAAGTTTGTGGAAGATATGGTTTTTCGTATTGCCTATTTTGTCCAATTAGAAGAAGGGGCTAATTCTTTGGATAAAAAACACGCCTTTCATAATGCCTTAGATAAATTAGGTGATGTTAGCATTCCTGAATATTTTAATCATTTATACAGCAAATCAACTCGCTTAACAGCTCAAGTTGATTTATTAGCTCATCAAGTAAGAGAATTAGCTTTTACCCTTCAAGAAAGGCCCAGAGATGAACAAAAAGAAGCCAAGAGGGTTAAAACTTTAGAGCAAAAAGTGCTGAGCGAGGGAATCAGGCAGTTAGAAATTAATGATTTGTTTCCTTTATTTATTGGTGGGGTAGATATTAGTAAGATCCCTTTTCCTAGGGGTGAAGCCAGTTTAGTGGGTAAACGTTTGGCTAATTGGCAACATCCTGATTCAAGTAATTATATGAGTGAGTGGGGTAGGATGACTCCAGAAAATGCTGAGAAATTTCATGTATTGGTCAAAGAAATTTTAGTGAAGATTTTAAATTTTTATCAACGCTTTGCTAAACAAGTTGCTAAAGTGGATCAACATTTTAAATCTCCAGAAGAATCATTAAAATATACTTTGCAATATATTTTTGATTATTATTACAGGACTTATTCTCCGGGAAGTGATGATTCCAGTGCTGATAGGATAGTTTCTCATTTTGAAGACTCTATTAGTAAAGTGGCTGAGGGAATGTATTCATCACCTTTAAGAGATGTTGATTATAAATTAAGAGATTTACAAGAACAGATGATTAAGGCAAGTAAAATGAAAAAAGTTAATTTGGTAAGAGAAATAGAAGCAATGAAAGAGTTAAGACAAGAAGCAAAAAAATTACAAGATTATCTATATAAAATTTCTGAACGTGCTCGCTCTTTAGCAGCTAAGGCAGAAAAAGCAGCCTAAAAAACGCCCCACATCGGGGCGTTTTTGTTTTGAGTTTTATTTAATCCAGTCTTTTTTTAATTTTTCGAATTTGTCTTTGGCAATGGCGGCGCGAATTTCTTCCATCACTTTTAACATAAAACGCACATTGTGGATACTGGCTAATCTCAGACCCTCAATTTCATTGGTTTTTAATAAATGATGTAAATAACTGCGGCTAAAAAAATTTTTACCATCAAATCCTTTACAAGTTTTACAATCACACCAAGGATCAATCGGTCCTTTGTCTTCTATAAACTCAGCATTGTTAATATTAATTCTATATTTATTTTTTATATTACCTCCAGCTTTGGGTGAAATATACAAGGCACCATTTCTGGCAAGCCTAGTAGGGGCCACGCAATCAAACATATCAATTCCCATCTCTACTACAGCAAATAAATCAAAGGGAGAAAAGCCTACACCCATGGTGTAGCGGGGTTTATCTTCGGGGAGTAGAGGTTTTAACCAAGTCATTATCTTTTCTGTAATTTCCATGTTGTAACCAATTGATTCGCCACCAATAGCAATACCATCAAAGGGTAGGGAAGTAATAAACTTGGCGCTTTTAATTCGCAAATCTTTAAATTGGCCACCTTGGATAATTCCAAATAATCTTTGTTGGTATTTGTGTAAAGGTTTTTGCTTTTGATGATATTCCACACATTGTTTGGCCCAACGGTGGGTGCGTTCCATAGCTTCTATGCTTTCTTGGAGGGGAGCGTCATCTTTGGTACATTGATCAAAAGCCATAATAATATCAGCTCCGATTTTGTGTTGGATTTGGATGGCTGATTCTGGAGTAAATAAATGCCAGCTGCCATCTAAATAACTTCTAAAGGCTACTCCATTTTCAGAAATTTTGACTAAAGATTTTCCCCTTAAATTTTGACTATCTTTAACGCCACGCACTTCAAATTCTTTATCTAAAGAAAAAACCTGAAAGCCACCGCTATCAGTTAAGGTGGGTTTGTGCCAGTTCATAAATTTAGCCAGGCCACCCATTTTTTTAATCAAATTTTCCCCAGGGCGCAAATGTAAATGATAAGCATTGCCCAAAATAATTTGAGCTCCAGCCTCATTTAAATCTCGAGGATCTAAGGTTTTAACCGTGGCTTGGGTGCCAACCGGCATAAATTCCGGGGTTTGGATATCACCATGATCTGTGTGAATTACACCTAATCTGGCGCCGGATTTTTTGGATTGATGTTTAACTTCGAAGAATTTAGTCATAGGGTTAGCTCCAATCTATCATTTTTTGTGTAAATTTGGCAAATTTGCTAAAATTAAAGTGCAAGTGAATAAATTTGGTTATCTATATATTTTTCGCTGACGCAGCGATAAGTCTGCAGCAAGAAAAAAATATAGATAACCAAATAAATTTATTATTAATTTATTTTTTTATGCGTTTCATTTTTCATCTTTTGGGAATAATTTTTTTCGTCATCTGGATTGCTATTGGCGGAGTGGCCCTTTTTGGAGTCTTGACTTTAGCCAAAACTCAACCTTGGCAAATGCTTAGTTCTATAAATTTAGGTGGTTTAACAAACACGGTTGGTAGTGTTGGCAATATAGCTGATGTGGTGCAAAAAATTCAGGCCAATAAGGGTGATGCTGCGGCGGCTTATAATTCTTTAAGCACAACACAACAAGATTGCTTGAAAAAAGAATTGGGTTCTCAAACCATTACTGATGTGTTAGCTGGCAAACAAATTCAACCTACCCCAGATTTGATTTTAAAAGCCATGAAGTGTGTTAAATAAAAACATGAAAAATAAAAAACAAACCAAAATTATTGGTAGTGTAATTTTAATTGGTGTAATTATAGTTTTAGGTATTTTATATTTTTTTCGCGTCAGCCTAAAAGGTTACTGGGATTTGCGTCAGAGGAAAATAGAACTGCCACAAGAAATTTCTATTAAGGATATTACAAAGAATGAATTGCCGTCACCAGTACTTAATAATACTAAACCTCCAATAGAACCAGTTTCCAACAATAACACTCAGGTAGTAGTGCCTCCTCCAATTCCAGAAACAAAAACAGGGGAGTTGCCAGTGGAAATTAATTTAGCTGTTCCTTTTGTTTCTCAAGCACCCTTTAGAGTTTGGGATGCAATACATGAAGAAACTTGTGAAGAAGCTTCGGTTTTAATGATTAATGGATTTTATAAATCAGAAAAGTATACTAAACAGCAAATAGAAGATGAATTATTGAAAATGAATGCTTGGGAATTGGAAAATTTTGGTTATTTTGCCGATACTAACGCCGAAGAAACTGCTCAAATGATGAAAGGAGTTTATGGTCTTGATGCAGTAGCTGTTTATGATATTACAATTGAAGATATCAAAAAGGAATTAGCTGCCGGTCATCCAGTGATTGTACCTGCGGCGGGTAAGATTTTACCTAACCCCTACTTTAGTAATGGCGGGCCAATTTATCATATGTTAGTTTTAAAAGGATACACCAAGGATGGTAAATTTATCTCTAATGATCCTGGCACAAATACTCTAGGTGAAAATTTTACTTATACTTTTGGTGCTTTGTATAATGCTATTCATGATTGGGTAAAAGACGGAGATATTTTGACTGGTAGAAAGGCAATGATTGTAGTTAAATAAGATTATTAATTTTATGCTTTTAGAAAAATTACTAGCCATTGTTGAATTAGGAGCGGTTAAACCGCAGGTTTTATGGTTGGAAGAGTATCAAAAACTAAGTGAAGAGATTTTACCAGAGTTGCAGGATTTGTTTAAAGATTTGGAAGAAGAGACAGAAGTTAGGGCTAATGTTGAGGGATTAATTAAATTATTAGAACAGGCTGATCCTAGTGATTTAGATTTAGCCAAGAGTTTATTGTATGTAGCTGATCTTTTCAATTTAGATGAAGTAGCTGAACAGAGACAGCTAGTGGCTAAATTTGTAGAAGCGACTAAAAAATTTCAAAGCATTGCCCAGGCCTATGAATTTGCAAAACAAAGGAGAGATAAATTAAAAGCCAGGTTTTCTCCTCAAGAACAAGAGCAACAAGATTTACGGTTGTTTAAAAATGAAGGTGAAATGTATTGTTTGGAATTTTATTTGGCTTTGTATAATAAAATTATTAATGCTAAGACAGAAGTAGAAAAGAGAAACTATATTGAAAATAAGGAAGTTTTAATGGAATTTGGTAAAGTGCCAGGGCTTTGGATAGATTTTAAGCGCGATGAAGTTTTAATTAAATTTATCTATTTAATCTTAAATGATGAGTTAAGAGATGAATTGACAAAAGCCTATTTTTCTGCTAAAATTGAGATAAATAAATTAGAGATGATTTGTGATAAAAAAGGTGGCTGTATATCAGACTATTCTAAGGTAAATATAGAACAAATTTTACAAGCCTTTCGTGAATTTTTAAAAGTGCTTTTACAAGTTTTTCAAAAAAAGGGAATAGAGAGTTTAACTAGCCATTTTCATACTCCCTATGGCAAAAATCCTTTAGTCAAAGAGGTTTTACAAAAATTAGTATGATCAATTTAATTTTTTTAGAGTATCCACAATAACGGTTGTTCTTGTGGCTTTTTAATATTTATAATTTTTAAAAATATGACTGTACAAAATGAGAAGCCAGCCGAGAGTGGAGAAATAAAAGCTCCTCCCAAAAAAACAAAAACGACTAGTAATTTAGACGCTGGTGCGGTGGCTAAGTTTAAAGACATGCTTTTCGCTCGTAAATCATATGCACGTAGTAGAGCTGATAGAACAACCGGGGAAAATTTAGAAGACGCAAGAGAATCTGCTTTGGAGGAGGAAAGACGTCGTTTGGCTAAAGAAGCTTCCTCTACGAGCAGTGTTGAAGCCTTGGTGGCAGTTGGAAAACAAGCATCAGAGTTAATTTTACAACAACGTGAGCAGGCTATTCAAGATAGGTTTAAGGTCGGTTCAGAAAAAAGAGAGATGCTGTCAGCCTTAGAATCTATGGGGAAGCTACGATTGGATTTGGCTACCCAATATCCCGAATATTTTAAATTACAAGATGATGGTTTGATCTCTTTTGATTTAGGTCATTGGATTCAAGAAGAAAGTGATTTAATAGAGGGTCACATAAGAAATAACGAGGAAAGAGGTTTGGTTTCTGAAATTTATAAAAGAAGAGGAGAAATAAGAGCGGTCGTGAGAGAAAAGGTCAGCAAAATGATAGATAGGGTTTTAGTCGTGTCAGGTAAGGGTGAAAATAATTTAGATTTATTATTTTTAGGTCCAGATGAGCAAGAAATGGGACTATTATTTTTAAGAACTCTTAGAGATTCAAGTGGTCGTTCTTACAGTATTGAGAAAGAAAATGTTCCTCGTTATAAATCTGTTTTGGGTGCTGTAGTGAAAGCCGAATCAATTTTTGGCATTTCTCACAGATCAGAAGAGAGGCGTGTTCAAATGCGCAGGATTATAAAATTCAGTTTACAAGCTGAGGAGCTTTTTATAGATAGTTACACTGCCAGAGAACATTTGTCTGACACCCCGTCGATTTTACAGACAAACCGAGATGAGTTTCTGGGTAGTTTAAGTATATCGGAAATGAGATCCTTTGGTTTTGAAAATATTTTAATAGGGAGGCT
>JAPLWR010000080.1:7060-11376 GCA_026396495.1 Candidatus Magasanikiibacteriota bacterium
CTAAAACAAATAAAAAATATTAATGATCCTAATGATAGTGTTTTCAGACATGTTCTTAGTTCTGTGTTAGGAGAAAGCTACGGCAGGAGGGGTTTGGTTGAGAGTCCTATTTCCAAAGAAGGAAAGAAAAGAATTATTAGAACAATTTTTGAATCAATTGCAATGGTGTTAAAGAGAACAGAAAAGGGTTATCTTAGCGGTCAATTAGAAAAAATATCTGAAACTAGTTTAGCCGGAGCCATTTTTTATAATAATTGGTCTTTATTATTAGAAGCAATATCAGAAAGCATTAAAGAGCTTAATTTAGAAAACAGTGATTATGGTATTAAAAGTCTTTTGAGGGGAATGGCAGATGTCTGGACAAAAGAGTTGATGAAAGATATTTCAACTTCAAATCCTCACGATCTTTATCATTTTACTAGTAGGGCCATTCGTTTGCTTTCTGAGTATCAATCTCGCTTACAGGCGTTAAAAGAGATGTCCGAAGAAGCTGAAAAATAATTAATATATAAAAAAATCTCCATTAAGGAGATTTTTTTATATTGTATGTAGATTACATTTGAGATATAATAGTCCCATTATGATTAACTTTCAAAAAGAACTTAACAAAGAACAGAATGAGGCAGTTATTAATGGCGATGGTTATTGTTTAGTGTTGGCCGGAGCTGGGAGTGGGAAAACCAGAACCATTACTTATCGCGTGGCCTATCTATTAGAGAAAGGTGTTAAGCCAGAAAACATTTTGCTTTTGACGTTTACAAATAGAGCGGCCAAAGAAATGTTGTCTAGGGTTGAAACTTTAACTGGCAAAAAACCAGAAAAATTGTGGGGTGGCACTTATCATTCTATTGCTAACAGAATCCTCCGTCATTTTGGTGAGATTATTGGTTATCCAGCTAACTTTACAGTCTTAGATGCCGATGATTCAAAAACTTTAATGAAATCAGGGATTAAAGATTTGCACTTAGATGGGAGTACCAGATTCCCCTCTGTTAATATTATCCATAATCTTTTTTCTTTTAGTCGTAATTCTTTAATGTCCATTAGTGATGTAGTGGAAAGTAAATTTCCACATTTATTACGTTATGAAGAAAGTATGAAAGATGTTTGTGCTTTGTATCAAAAGAAAAAGAAAGAATCTAATGTGATGGATTTTGATGATTTATTGTCTTATTGGTTAGAGATTTTAAATAATCCAGATGTTTTAAAAAAGATTGCCGAGCAATTTCATTATGTTTTGATTGATGAGTTTCAAGATACAAATCGTTTGCAGGCGGCCATTGTAAAAAAATTATCTTCAATCCACAATAATTTGTTGGTAGTGGGGGATGATGCTCAATCCATTTATGCTTTTAGGGCGGCAGACATTAATAATATTTTAGATTTTCCTAAAAACTTCCCCAAAGCCAAGGTTCATCGGTTAGTGATCAACTATCGTTCTACTCCTAATATTTTGGATTTAGCTAATGATGTTATTTCTCAAAATAAAAAGCAATTTCCTAAAGAATTGCAAAGCAAATTAAAATCAGCGGAACAACCACAGTTAATTACAGTTAATAATCCTTACACCGAAGCGGAGTTTATTAGCCAAAAGGTTGTTAATTTAGCTAAGGCCGGTAACAAGCTACAAAGTATTGCGGTTTTATTTAGGGCTGCCTTTCACGCCCAGATGTTAGAAATTGAATTAGCCAAAATGGGGATCCCTTATGAAATGCGTGGGGGATTAAAATTTTTTGAACGTGCCCATATTAAAGATGTGTTGTCTTTACTGCGTTTAATTAACAATGGCAAAGATGAAATTGCTTGGTTTAGGGTTTTGGAAATTTTTCAGGGTATTGGGCATGAAACTGCTAAAATTATTATTGGTGAGGCTAGAAAAGCTAAGGATTTTAGTCAGTTATTTTTAGGCGGAGTTAGAGAAAAATTATCTAAAACAGCTCAGAGGGGTTGGGACGATTTTGCCAGTATCGCCAAAATTTTGGATCAAAAAAGAAAAGGTAATCCCGGGGAAATAATTACAGAGCTAGTGGAATCTGTTTATTCTGATTATTTAAAAGAAAGATATGAGAATGCTGATGATCGTTTGGATGATATTAGACAACTATCTTTTTACGCCAAGAATCATAAGACCTTGAATAATTTTTTATCAGAAATTGCCTTAGACGAATCCTATAGTAAGAAAAAGGATGATACTCGTGATAGGTTAGTTTTATCCACTATTCATCAGTCCAAAGGTTTGGAATGGGATTCTGTTTTTTTAATCAATTTGGCTAATGGTTGTTTTCCTAATGAAAGAGCCATGAAAGAAGATGGGGGAGAGGAAGAGGAGCGTCGTTTATTTTATGTAGGCATCACCCGCGCCAAACAGAATTTATTTATCACCTATCCCATGACTGGTAGTAAAATGAATTACAATCAACTCTCGCCTTTTATCGAAGAAATTAAAGAGGAATTGATAGAAAAGAAGATTCAAGGTGGGTTGGGAGAAATCAGCGATGAGTTTCCTACTATTCAAATAGATGACGACTCGGCACCAGCTTTTTTGAAAAAAAATAAAAAGATTAAAACTAGACCGGGAGAGTTTTTAAGAAGTATTGAGGATCTTTGATTTTAAAAAAAGGCCCCTGTGTTGTACAGGGGTTTTTGTTAGACCTTTTTCGGAGTTCACAGGGGGTCGGCTTGATTAATAAGCTTTTCCCAGTAAGCAATATCAAACTTCAGCTTCTTGATTTGGCTGGCGTAAACACGCCAATCTTCCAGGTGAAGAGTAAACAAGGAACACCAGTAATTTCCGCGCGCTCGCTTCAATTGCTTTCGCAGATCTCCCAAGTCAATATGCAAACTCATAGCAACCTCCTTGGTTTTTCTTTTTACCACAAACCGGTTTGTTTTCTGTAGGCCAGGATATCCTCCTTGTGCTTTTTGATCATTTCGGCATGGAAACGCCATTTGGTCCAATCAAGATGCCAAAAGGCTTTCCAGTAGTTTTTGCGGGCTAAAAAGAGAGACAAAGAAAGAGCGTGTAGATGGTCATCTATTTGGTTGACCCACATCATTTCCTCTTTGAGAGGGGCATGTTTAAAACCTACATCTTTAAGGCTGTTTTGTCAATAGTTGCATCAATTTTTTAAAAGTGGTAAAACAACATTAGGACCAGCCGAGGTTTGGCTGTTAGGAGAAACAAATGAAAAAGCTCATTGCCAGGATCATCGTCAGTTACTATCGGACCCATTTCTATCACCCCCATTCACCCCGGTTCATGTTCAAGGTGGCCTGGGCCAAGGAGGTTCTCGGTGACGAGGAGTACAACGCTCTTTTGCACAAGCCAACTCATTAAGAGATCCCACAACTTTTTTTCCCCCGCCAAGCAACATTGCTTGGCTTTTTTTAATTGACAGTTGATTCTGGTTTTTTGTATACTATAAATACACCAAAGCAGAAACCAGCCCAGTTTGCCCTGGCAAATATGGTACCACTTCTGTCCCCAAGGTAAGGTGTACAAATTCAGATTAAAAGTTAATTTTCGGGTGGAACCGTCTAAACTAATAAGTTTTGACCCCGATACTTCTTTTTTGGGAGTATCGGGTTTTTGTTTAAGAAACATTATATGAAAATTGTAAAATTAAAAGGTCCTCGCATAACTTTGGTTCCTGAAACTAAAAAGAATGCCAAGTTTTTAATTCCTTGGTTAAAAGATAAACAAGCCATGCGTTTTGTCGATCATGAAGGTTTTGGCTATTCTTTGAAAGATGAAATGGCCGATTTAGATTTTGTTAAAAAATATGATTGGTCAGAATTACACTTTCTTGTTTTTGATGAAAACAATCAACCAGTGGGTGCAGCCGGGTTAGAATTAAATGATTTTCATAAATCAGGAGAAATTTGGTTATTGATTGGAGAAAAAAGCGCTTGGGGTAAAGGTTATGGTCAGGAGTGCATTAAAGTTTTGGGTGATTATTTTTTTAAAAAATTAAAATATAATTAAAGTGGAAGGAATTATCAGAAAAGCTGAATGGGACATGATTGGAAAGAAATTTCGTGACCAAGTGCTTATGAGTATTTTAAAAGAAGAGTGGAATAAAAAATAAATTTTAAAATAATTTTATGTCTATCAGACAGTATGGGGAGGTTTCCATGGGTGCTTTAGGAGGAGAATTAACTAAAGAAATTAAAGGAGTAAGAGACAGACTCAGCTCTTCTTTGATACGTCATGTGGTAGATATTGAACCTGGCGCTCAGGGTAACGCTGATTGTGCTGGCACTGCTGGTCCTTCCGTATATCGACCGGGGCACATCGGGCTCTGGTCGATGGTTTG
>JAPLWR010000038.1 GCA_026396495.1 Candidatus Magasanikiibacteriota bacterium
AAGTGAACACTGTTTCTCTTTATCAAACAGGCGAGTTTATAGATTTATGTCGCGGGCCTCACGTGCGTTATACCAAAGAAATCAAACCAGCTGGTTTAAAATTAGTGCGTTTAGCTGGAGCCTATTGGCGTGGAAAAAACGAGAATCCACAATTACAAAGAATTTACGGGGTATATTTTCCTTCTAAGGAAGAATTGGAAAATTATTTACATCTTTTAGAAGAAGCGGAAAAAAGAGACCATCGTAAGATTGGTGCTGAGCAAGAGTTGTTTTTCTTTGATGATTTAGTGGGCAAGGGTTTAGCAATGTGGTTGCCTAATGGAAATATCATTAAAAATGAAGTTGAAAAATTGGCAGTGGAAATGGAAGCACGCGGTGGTTACAAAAGAGTTAGTACACCAATTATGGCCAAAGAAGAAATGTATTTAAAATCAGGACACTTGCCATACTATAAAGAAAGCATGTATCCAGCTATGGTAATGGATGATGGGACATATTATTTACGTGGTATGAATTGCCCACACCATCACACTGTTTTTAATCATAATTTACATAGTTACCGCGAGTTGCCTTTAAGAATTGCAGAGCACGGCATGGTTCATCGCAATGAACTGTCTGGTACTTTGGCTGGATTGTTGAGGGTGCGTGGTATGGTTCAAAATGACGCCCATATTTATTGTCGTAAGGACCAAATCAAAGATGAATTCAAACGCGTTTTGGAATTAACCATGAAATATTTTGAAATTTTTGGTTTGAAAGATTACTGGTTTAGGTTATCTAAATGGAGTCCAGAGCATCTAGAAAAATATATCAATGAGCCAGCTAATTGGGAGATGAGTGAGGGTGTTATTAGAGAAGTCTTGCAAGAGATGAGTGTAAAATTTGTTGAGGCCAGTGATGAGGCGGCTTTTTATGGACCTAAAGTTGATGTGCAATTTAAATCTATTGTAGGTAGAGAAGAAACCATGTCTACAATTCAATTAGACTTTGCAGCTAAAGGTAGATTTGGGTTGTCTTACACGGATGAAACTGGCCAAGAAAATAAAGAAGTGTTTGTGATTCATCGCGCTCCTTTATCTACTCATGAAAGATTTATTGCTTTTTTAATTGAACAGTATGGTGGAATTTGGCCAGTGTGGTTATCTCCTGTTCAAGTTATGTTAGCGCCAGTTAGTTCTAAGCATGTTGAAGGTGCTAAACAGTTGGCCCAAGATTTTTTTGAGGCTGGTATTAGAGTAGAAAATGATGAGGCTGATGAAACTATTGGTAATAAAGTGCGTAAGGCTGTGGGGCGTAAGATTCCTTATATAATTGTAGTGGGAGATAAGGAATTAGCTGGAGAAGATATGATGATAAGAGTCCGGGGACAAGAACAACAGATCAAAATGAGCAAGAAAGATTTTGTGGAAAAAGTTTTGGGGGAAATAAAAGAAAGAAATTAGTCCTTGACAAAGATACTTTTTTTGATTAAGCTTCCTCGTTAGAACCGTTCTTTTAACAAGGGAGAAAAACGTATGACTAAGAAACACGTTGCTATTGAAGTGATGCCTCGAGCTCTGTGGGTGGTGGTTGGTTTCACTCTGTTTTTTGCAGAGAAATGGAGTGGCCATAATTTTGCGGTTACTTCCAATGTTTGGTTGGGTACTTTAGGTAGTAATCTGCTTGTCGTGGGTCTATATTTTTTGTACTGGACTTTCCGTTTTCTATTGAAGCCAATGTTTACTAAGGAACTGGTAACTACTGGTCCTTATGCCTTTGCTCGTCATCCTATGTATGTGGCTATTTACCTAGCTCTGATTGGGTTGGGTTTCCTCATTGGTTCTGTGGTTTGGTTCTTGGTTCTAGTTGCCTTCATTCCTGTTTGGTATTTGGATTGCCGACTGGAAGAAGGACAAATGACTGACCTGTGGGGTACACAGTACCTGACTTACAAGAAGAAGGTTGGTATGTTTTTCCCGCATAGTTTTTAGGAACAACCCCCGGCTGAGAAATAGGCCGGGTTTTTATTATTTGGGCAAAAATTGACAAAAAAATAAAATTTTGGTATAAAGTAATGTTCCGAATGTTCCTTGAGGATTTAACCAGGAGAGAAAAATGGCTAAGATCATCTATGTCGGTGAAAATGGCTGTCACTTGGATAGTTTGTTTTCCATGTTGCGTGAACGTGGCCACCAGGTTGCAGTGAGCATGTGGGATTACAGCATTGCCTTGCAAGACTTGGGCGTTAAGCCCGTCTTTCCTGACGGGCACAAGGTCACGCCACCTGGCCCTCCTTACGACATGATAATTCTGGAGATGTTGGGTATGCCGGTGGGCTTGGAATACATGCCTACTGGTCTTCTGGAAAGTGCCAGTGTTTGGAATCCAGGCTTGGTTCTTTTACGTCTTTTGCGTCAGGGTAATATCCCTGAACTGGCTTGGGCCAAGAACATTCCGGTTTTTGTAACCGATGCCAGTGCTTGTTGTATCCCTGTCCATGATGTTTTGAAGGTTTCTCCTCAGGCAACCTTTTTTCCCAAGTTTGATGACCAAGGTTGGGTTCCTCAGATCCAGAGCATTCTCTGTGGCGGGGAGTCCTAACTAGAATTTGGTACGGTGCACCCGATATGTTAAATAGGGTAACAACTATTTAACATATCGGGTTTTTTTGTCCCTTGCTAAAATTTTAAAAATCGGTTAATATGAAAGTCAAATAAATAACTCAAATAAATATCCTATGGCTCATCATAAAGAAGAACGTACTTACGTCATGGTCAAACCAGACGGTGTTCAACGTTCTTTGATCGGCGAAATTATTAAGCGTTTTGAACAGGTTGGTTTAAAATTAGTGGCTTTAAAAATGTTTGTGCCTACTGCGGAAATGATAGAACAACATTACACTTTAGACCCTGAATGGCGCCGTGTAACTGGTGAAAAAACTATCAAGGGTTATAAAGACAAGGGTTTAACTCCTCCTTCAGAAGATCCTTTAGAAATCACTGCTAAGATTTTGGCCAACTTAAAAAAATACATGGTTAGCGGACCTGTGGTGGCTATGGTTTGGAAAGGCGCTCATGCCGTTAAAATTATTCGTAAAGTTGTTGGCGGAACAGAGCCCCTAACTTCTGACATGGGTACTATTCGCGGAGACTTTGTTTTAGATTCTTATCAAATGTCAGATACTGATGGCCGTGCTGTAAGAAATTTAGTTCATGCTTCTGGAAGTCCTGCTGAAGCTGAAATGGAAATTAGCCATTGGTTTAAAAAAGAAGAATTGATTGATTATCGTTTGGTATCGGAACAAATTTTGTATGATGTTAATTTAGACGGTATTTTGGAATAAACAAGACAGAGTGAAAACCGCTGCCTTGGGGTGGCGGTTTTTTGTTCTTTAGAATAGTGGTAGTCTTAGTTGGTAAAATGTTTTACCAACTATTCTGCCACTATTTGTCAGGAGGGGGATGATGGAAAGAAAGAGGGCAAAGTTTAGAAATAGTGGGCCTTTAGCAGAACAACTGGCTGGGGCTCTTAAAGCCGGTGAAGTGCCACGTTTGAGGGTGAAATACAAGACCCTTGTCGAAGGTTTGTATGGCACGAAGGGCACGAGACAGTCAAAAGTGCTATTCGTTCTTTTATCGTGGAAGAGGAAACGGCCGTTGCTAAGAAGAAAGATCCGTCTGATGATGGCAATGCTAACACGCCTACATCAGAAATTTCTTTGGGTACTATTGATTTGATGGAGCAGTGTGTCAGTAGTGCTTTGAGTGAATTGTTTCCCCAATTTGCCGAAGTTTTTAACAGAGCTAGAACCACTGGCTACTCCGTGATGAGTATGGGCCTGGGTGAAGATGCTCACATGGTTACAGCTTCGCTAAAGTTTGATTGTCCTTTGCGTCCAGAAGATGAAGATGAAAAACGCCGAGCACGACGATTGGACTTGCAAGGCGTTAAGTGTGATGGTGTGGATACAATCCGCGCCAGCCTCAACGGCATTATCACCTTTTATCATTGGTTGCTGTGGCGGATGTTGCGTCGTGAAAAGGGACAGGCTAAAGCTGGCAGTTAGTTGAACAATTACAACCCATAACTTAGCTAAAATAAGCTGATTTATGGGTTTTTTATTTGACTAAAAGCTTTAAAATAGTTATGATTTAAGTGTCCCGCTTGCCTCGGACACAATACCTCTACAACTAAATACTTTGGGAGCCTTTATTGGGCTAAGTTGCTGATTCGTTCAGAATTTAGTCTTGCGGGCACCCACCTGTTTCTCAGGAAGTATTTGACGCGGCATTTTGCGGGACTTTTAAAACCCAAAAATTTGGGCTATACTCCGTGTAGCCCAATATCGCTCGAAAATGCCAAAATAAATTTTGTCATTTTACTTGCTCAATCGGGCTATAGCGCAGTTGGCTAGCGCACACCCTTGGGGTGGGTGAGGTCGGCGGTTCGAGTCCGCCTAGCCCGACCAAAATTTTTAATTTTTAATTATTTATTATATGGGAGATATTCTAAATCGCGGGGTTTTTAATGTAGATTCGCCAACAGAACCTTTTGAGGTGCCTACTGGAGAACCGATGAAAGCAGATAATCCCTTATTAGAAACTCGTCATGCTCAGATGGATGAAATTAGAGATTTGGTGGGACAAAATGACGTGGTGGTTTTGGGTATTGCTGGTTGTACTGGTAATACCAGTGCTATGGAAGTTTTAATGTCCGATTTTAAAAAGCAAGAGAATGCCGGTGCTTGGAGAATTAGAATAAATAGAGCCAATAGTGCAGCAGATTTGGATCAGGAAGTGAAATTTAAGTTACCAGGAAGCACGGCTAATAAATTATTAATCGTTGATGAAGCTAATAACATTTTTAGTTTGAATGATGAACAAAAAAAATCTTTTGCCTCTTTATTTAAAAATTTTCTTGATCAGGGTTATAAAATAGTTTTTTTATCTCATGATTTTACTGACGATGGTAAAAAATTTGGCATGGATATTTTTACTAATTGGGTGCGTGATAATGCAGACCAAGGAGAAACCAAGAAGATATCTTCTACTCAATTGGAGACACCAAGTGCTCAAACTATGGAAAGAATTTTTGATATTTTAGTATCTCGTTCTGCTTTGGCTGATGATTTAGTCCAAAGAAAAAAAGAAGCGCTTGATTTATGTACTATTCCTTTGCAACTTTGTCAGTTGGTTGCTATGTATGAAGAAGAAGGTGGGGGAGATGAAGTTTGGCAGTATGTTGTTACAGAAGGTATCGGACAGGGATCAGAGAATTTTGATTATTTTAATTCTAACTTTATTCAAACAATTGGCGGGGATAAAACAAGGGCTTTGTTGCATCATGTGGCTGAAAGTGGATCCTTAGCTGTGGCGGATTTGACAGAAGATGAAGCTACTCTTTATGAAAGATACAAAGCTTTTCATATTTTAACTGAAGAAGATGGAGTAATTAAAGTTAAGGGAAAAATTTTGGAGGAGGCCGCAAAAAATTGGTAGTAAATTAATTTTTATAAAAAAATGCCTCGGTTATACCGAAGCGTTTTTTTGTTCTATGAGTTTTTTTAATTCTGGTATTTTTCCTTCCATAGCTTTTTGGCCTTCCTCAATAAATCCGTGGCCGTCTAAGAAATTTTCTATGCCTAGTAAACTATTATCATGGATCCGTGGTTCTACTTGTATATCTGCTAAATAGGCATCTTTTTCTGCTAAATGAAAACGAGCAATATCCATGAGCGGCCCTATTAAGGTGGGGATGTGGACCGTTTTGTATTTTTGAGGTTGATGTAGATAATGATCCAAATTAACACCAATGACAATGTCCGCCCCCATTTTTTTAACCACACGTACGGGTACTGGCTGACTTAAGCCACCATCAACTAGTAATTTTCCATCGCGACGTAAAGGTTTGAATAATACGGGAATAGAAAAACTAGCTTGAATGGCAGAAAAGAAATCACCTTCATCAAGCACTTCTGTTTCACCATTTTCTATATTAGTAGCCACAGCGCAAAAAGGTATTTGTAACTCTTCAAAATTTTTAATGGCTAAATTTTTTCTTAAAAAATCTGCCATTTTTTTGCCATTAATAATTCCGCCGTTGAAACCAGCAAAGTCAGTTAAGAAGTCAAAAATCTTTTTCCAGGTATTGGAGGAAATCAATTCTCTGGCCACTTTTATGTCTTTGGTAGCAGCATAAATTCCTCCAATTACTGCCCCGGCGCTAGACCCGGCGATGTAGTCAATATTAATACCATTTTTTTCTAACACCTCAATAACTCCGATATGGGCCAAGCCAAGTTTTTGACTTTTTTAAAAATCTAGAGTAAGAAAAGAATAGGCTCTTTGAAAAAGGTGGGTAAATGTATAGCCACACGGAAATAGTGGCCGTTATGGGTTATGGTTGCCATCTTACGCCTGTTCTTAAGGAATACCTGGATCTGGTTGTTTCCTATGCTAAGAGCAACCCCCATTCTATCATTTTTTGCACTGGCGGTTTTACTAATCAGAAAACCGCACCTGGGGTGAGTGAGGCCGGTCTTATGGCTGAATATTTGCGTCAGCAAGGGGTTAATAACTACATCATCAAAGAGGATACCGCTAAGACCACCACCGAGAATCTGCGCAATCTGCGTCAGTATGCTGCTTTGAGAATTGATAGTCTGGAGAGGGTTGTCATTTTCTGTGACTCCTGTCGTAGCTTGAAAATTCGTTTGATCTTTCATCATTTTTTTGGCTTTTGGCCAGAAATTTCTTCTTTTGATATTGCCCAAAGGTGGCAGGCTAAG
>JAPLWR010000097.1:0-2168 GCA_026396495.1 Candidatus Magasanikiibacteriota bacterium
CCTCGAGCTCCTTGTACGTCTTGGCCATGGTCGTCTGTCCTCCTTGCTCCTACCACTAAAAGGTGGAGCGTCAGAAACCAATTGAACCTGCCGCGTTTATGGATCAACCCTGGTTGCCCAAGGATATTTCCGCTAACCGCGGCTAGGTTTCTTCATAGATTCAATATTCTGAGTTTCCTATGTGAACTCGTTTCCAATAACTTCTTTACTGTAAATATGTTTGTGACTTCAATCAGTAAAATCTTTTTCATCATCAATAAACAAATCCACGTGGAAAACTCAGAATAATTTTTGTAATGTACAAGGCTTTTAGTTTAAAAGCCAAAGTGGTTCGATAAAATGTGTCCAGTTGAAGGAGGAGGACAAAAGGAACATCTCATCGAACCGCTTTGGCTCTCAATAGTTAGCTTTAATTCCCTCCCAATTAAGGCTAAACGTATTTAAATTGTTTCTTACTCTTTCAGTCTAACAAACAAGTATAGCACGTTTTAAGAGTTTTGTCAAGTACTCGGCCTACTTTTGTAGATTTTTTACCTTATCTTAGCCAAAGTTAAAAACCTCCCACCCTGTGGATAAGAGGTTTTTAGAAAAATGACAACTTACAATGACATTTTACTTAACTCGATCTAAAAATGCTCTAGTAAAAATATCTTCTGGAACTTTATTTACAGTCTCGGAGATATTACCCATCATTACACGAATAGTTCTCTTAACTACTCCAGCGGCTTCACTTAATCCAGCTCCGGTATCTTTTAAATGATCCAGGGCACGAATTAAATAGTCAATCTGAGCCAAACGAATTTGCGGCACAGAAGCTAGATGATCATTCCTCTCTATTAAAGAATTTAGACTGTCTTTATTTAACCAACCATCGGTTTTCATGCCAGCATGAGCTTCAACCACCCTATCTATATCAGCACGGGGAGCATCAATAATTGGTGTAACTCTGCCACCAACAGTTTCAAATTTTAAACCCCAACTTTTTTCAATTGCTATTCTACCACCTTTCAATAATCCTGCCATATCAAAAACATCAGTAGAAGCAACAGCCTCAGCACCTGGTAATTTAACTCCAGCTACTTTTTCAATTGCTCCGCGTAATTCCTCAACTACATTAAAACCTGTGCCAGAAAAACCTTTATAAGCATCTAATTTTCCAGCATCAACATTTTTGACAAAGGCACCAATATCATCTCTAACTTGATCAAAAGCATTTCTAGCAGCTGGACCTAAAACAGGGTCGCTGGCATATTGTTCTAATAAAACCTGGGCCGCTTTTACCTTGGCTTCTAAATATATAGCATAAGGTTGGACATCTTTAGGAAAATCACTAACTGTGTGAGCGACATCAATCACACCCGGAGCTTCTGGAGAAAGACCGGCAGCTCCTTCAACTACAGGAAGAGGTGGCGGAGGGGTGGCTTCCAAACCACGCGCAGCAGCAGCTTTGGCAACAGCCCCTGTTCTTTCTGCAGCTTCTAAAACACCCCTACCCGCGGTGCTAACACCCTTACCAAAAACCTCAGTAGCCGCTGTTGTTGGCTCATAAATAAATTTTGATCCTTCTGTTCCGCTCTCTGCAACTTTCAAACCATGTTCCACATCCCCTTCTACATTAAAACGCACAGTGGTATTAGGATCCCATCTAGTCCAAACTTGTTTACCAGTTGTTGGATCCCAATAACCTTCTTTAATACTTAGGGCCGCAGCTTGTTTTTCTGCCCAATTATGTATTGCATCCACATCACTCATATCGCCAGTAAAACCAAATTTTTCTGGCATCGCTTCTAATTGACGTCTAAAAACAGCAATCACGCCTTCACCTTTATGCAAAGTTGCTAACTGATCCAAACGTGTTTGTGTAAGAGCAGCTTCTGTTTTTTGATGCATGGACTCCAAAAATCTTTCTTGACCTCTGCCGTATCTATCAGAAATATCTTGCGCTTTTTGATATAATTCCTCAGCTGATGGTTCTGCGTTAGCATCACCAACTGCTTCTCCTGCCCCTGTTCCGCTAGGAGATTCCGCTGCTGCTCCAGCCCCCGTGCCATGTGGTACTTCAAGCGCCGCTCTTGCACCAGCACTAACCGCACCACCATGTTCACTGGCTTCTTTTAAAGCTGCGGCAGCTGCTTGCTCTCCAGCTTCAGCAGCACTAGGCATAAGCG
>JAPLWR010000097.1:2181-12648 GCA_026396495.1 Candidatus Magasanikiibacteriota bacterium
ACCAAGACCGGTGGCAATCATCACACCAACCTTAGACAGAAGCTTAATTTTTTCTTTTTTCTTTCTAGCTTCAAAAATTTTATTTTGCTTAGCCCACATTTCATCAAAAACTTCTTTAGGATTTCCACCCGATTCTACAAGATCAACAGTGGCATGCCATAAATTAGTTTTAACATAATTTTCAATACTATGACTCATCACAGCATCTATAACTTTACCAAACATTTGACCCAAGCCTGCAGCAGTACCACTACGTAAAAGTCTAGTAGCAGCATAGGCTCCAATAGTAGAACCCATAGCCACACCTAAAGCAGCACTACCACCAAAAATAGCTCCAGTAAAAAGACCAGTAGTAACTAATACCCTGACGGTCCAATGTTGTTTAATATACCAGTCAAAACCTTTACGCAAAAATCCTCTTTCTTTAGCTGGCCAATCAACGGCCTTGCTTTTATTTAATTCCGCCTCTTCTTTCAACATTAAACTATTAAAAAGCCGACCATTAAAATTATTTAACTCCCAAGCTACTTCGTCTGGAGATAAACCAGCTTCTACTAATTCTCTAACCTTTTCTTGAAAAACAGCCCGACCGTATTCTTGTTTGGCTAGTAAATAGGCCTCGCGAGCCACTTCCATTTTAACTTTTGCGTCCATGACTTCTTCAGAGGTAGCTACTGCTTTTTTTCCACCCTTCTTCCAAAAAAATAATTTATTTTTTAAACTATCAACTTTAGCTGTACTTTTTTTGGCGGCTAAATATTCCTTGTATAAAGAAACAAATTCTTGTCGAGCAGTACCTAATCTAGCATTAGCTACATCTGGGGATTCTCCACCCTGGCTTAGTTCTCTTAATCTTTCAGAGTTATAAACTTCTTTAACTGGTTCTGCCTCCTCTTCTTCCCTTGTGGGTTCTTCTGCTCTCTCTCCCTCTCTTGATGGTTCTTTAAAAGGCTTTTCTTCGAGAGGATTTATAGATCCAAAAATTTCTGGCGGCCTGGGGAAATCTGGTGATTTAGGAGCTTCATCAACAGGAAAAATATACCAAGCTAAAATCTTTTCCGAAAAAAGAAATTCCTTATTTTCTTTAATTTTATAATATTGAACACCCCCCTTAACCACATAACCCTCTACGGTTGCTTTATTGGTTGGGCTAGAAGATAAATCCTTTCGATAAATTAATTCTCCGGGATTAAAGACTCCTCCAGTTGTTTGGAGTGCTTCTGCCGGATTAAAATTTATGACATCACCCAATCCTTCTGATGGTGGTTCTGCTTCCAATCCTAAAATCCTTTCTCTTAAAAATTTATAAAGAGGATAGTCTTTTTCTTTGACTCGGTCTACAAATTTAGGAAATAAATTATCATCAATTCTCATTCTTAATTTCGCCGGTTGTATCTCTATATTCTTTCACAGCAGCTGAAAAAGTGTCCCAATAAGTCACTACATCATGTATAAAAGATTCATTAGCTAAAACTCCTGGTGATATTCTTCCATTGCCCGCTTGCAGGGAATCTAAAATATATTTTTTAAATTTTTCTTCAGGCAATGTTTCTTTTTTGCCGCCTGGTTCAGTACCGCTAGGAACCTCAGGAGTAGCAGGTCCTGGACCAGCTCCACCTGTTTCTGTGCCAGTAGGCATGCCCTTAGTTGTTTCTACTGGTGGAACATCTGGAGTAGTAGCGCTAGTTGAGGCCTTGCCTTCTATTTCTTCCATCTGTCTTTTAATAAGAACGGGCAGACCTTCTTTATTGGCTCCCAATCCTAACAACACAGCTGCTAGAGTTAACTCTTCCTCACCTTCTTTAGAAGACTTTTTTAATAAACTTTTTCTAACTAACAAATCTGCTTTAATTCTTTGAGCAATATCTTCAGTTATTTCTGTATTGGCACCCACAGCTAAAAAAACCGATTTCTTTTTTTCATCAAAAACTAAAATTCCATCATAACCAGCGGCCAAAGCAGCCATTTGCAGACCTCTTTTTTTATTTGTAGTTCTTTTATCTTTAGAAACTTCCTGCCTATGGACTAAAATTTTTCCTAAACCAGGAATAGCCACAGCAAAACCAACTGAGGTAGGCGAAGTCTTAACATCTAAAACAAAATTATTAGTTTTTGTTTTTTCTCTTCTATCTTCTTCTACAAGATCTCTAAACCCTTGCAAATATGGTTCAGTAGTTTTGTCAATGGGTAAGGTAAAGGCCTCTTCTAAAGTGTGCTGTTTAAAAAAATCAAATAAAATACTTACACGAACTTCATTTTGATAAGAAGTGGCTAAACCAAAAATTGTATTATAACTGAGTTGCCAAGACTTTTCCCAAGTTTGACCTGGGGGCAAGGAATAACTATCTACTGCTGTTACAAACTCTGATAATCTATCCAAGGCTGTCCTATCTTCTGGAGACAAATGTTTATCCATCCCCTCACGTTTGAATTCTTCGTATAAAATTTGAAAAGCACTAGACTCCCTAGGGGAATCTATACCATGATGATCAATGTAAAAAGCCACATCATCTATTTCAATACCATGAAGACCTGGAGAAGTATCCATATTGAGGGCTCCTGGTTGAAAAGTACCTGGTGCAACATAAGCGACTTCTTTAAAAACATAATCTTGTTCTGCCGGTGTCCCCTCTGCAAAACCAAAAACCTGTCTAAAAAGAAATAGGCAGGCATTACCATCTAAGTTGCTGTATTGCTCATTTGTTTTTCTATTTTCACCGCCAGTACGCACAGCTAATCTAGGAAACCAATCCATTATTAACTGACGATACTCTGCCAAAGTAATAGGATGACCAGTTTCCGCTTCTTGTTCCTGAACTGCCTCGTTCACCAAGGCCACTGCTTCTACAGTCAAAACTTCACGAGGAACCTTAGTTGCAATTCCTAAATCTTTGGCTGTGGCACCCATATCTACAACTGCGGCTTCTTCACCACGTTTAGGTTTTCTTTCTTTGTTTTTTCTCCCCTTTTTCCCTCCTCCACTCTCTTCCTCTTCATCTGTGGCAATTGTTTCTCTTCCACCTTTCTTCCCTCCCTTAATTTTAGATTCAAAATCAACAATAAATAATTTAGCCGCCTCTTGTCTAGGACCTTGACCCCATTTTTCCATTTCCTGTTTCAAAACCCTAATAAAATCAGCCTGGCTTTCATAAAGACCACTATATTTTTTGGCAGTCTTAGGTATACTAAGATCTTTAAAAATACCCTCAAATGTTTTATATTCAGAAGATTGTCTAATTCTTTCAGGGTTTTCTTGCCCTAAATCTCTTGAATCTGGTCCTCCAATTGTAGCCATAGATTTTTAATTTAATTAAACATCAAATAATAGCACAAATTTGGCTTTTTGTCAATGCCCAAGCCCAACCAAACTACACTCCTTTTTTAACAGCCAACATTAAATCTGTGGCTTCCTTTTTAAACCCTACCACTTCTTCCATTACTAAATCATCAAAATTAGATATTTTGGAACGCAAAAAAGTAAGCATTACTTCTGGATCATTCTTTTTTTCTTCTAAAAGTTTGTCTAATTCAGTTTTAGCCTCTTCACTTAATTCTTCAATCATGCGCATCATCACCCTTTGAAAAATTATATCGCCTATTTTTTTCAAAGTTTCTTGTTGTTCTTCTGGCGGCATTTTATCTAATCCAATTTCTGCGCTTACGTCTTTCATTAATAAAGATAAATTACTATTATTCATAAAATTTTATTCATATTTAAATAAAACATAAGCCGCGCCCAAAAGACCACCCACTACCGCGCCCAAGACTCCCAACATTAAAAAATTAGGACGGGCAAAAAACCGAGAAGCCAAAGGGGTGTCTACAATTTTAATTTGACCAAAATTAGAAGGTAGATAATCAAAACCTTGATTAGACAAGACGAAGGAAATAGCACTGTCCCAATTAACAGCTTGATCTTTATCTTTGTTATAAACTTTAATATTAAAGAAACCAGTGCCAGGAACAACTTCCGTGATAACTTCTTTAGCCCAAGCATTGCGACGATTATTTTCTGAGAGATTGCTAAAAATTGTAGGATCAAAACCAAATTGTTGTTGGGTCTTGGTTACACGATCAAAAAAAGATGAAGTGTGAACTACCTGAGCCAAGTTTTCACTAATTCTTTCAGCCGATTTTATAGCAGTGTAAGGATCCACCCCTAAAGAAGAAGAGGGAATAACCAAAAGTCTAGAAGTGGCACTATATTCCCAAGGTAAAAAAATACTAGCAATTAAAAATATTGCCAAACCCACCGCTGCACTTAACACTATTTTTTTCCTATGAAAAAGAAAAAGAGTAGAATAATTCATAGATGACAAAAATTATTGATTATTTATATTTTTAATAAATTAACTTCTAAGTTTTTTTCTGCACCGGCTCTCTCATATTTAATTTTTAATTTATCACCTGGAGAATAATCTAAGAGAATTTCTGGCAAAGAACGTAGAGGAGAAATCACTTCGTCATTGATACTGGTAACAATATCTCCTAATTGTAAACCAAGTTTAAGCAGAGGGCTTTTTTTATCTACAAATAAAGCCCCACTAACTGGATTAGTAGACAAAACAATACCGTATTTCAAAGAGTTTTGCATTTTAGAACCCACTAAATTATTTACTTCTTGATAATGTAAACCTAAATAAGACCGACTAATTTCACTTTTATCCAAAACTTTTTTTAAAGCACTACTGATGACAGGAGACTTTAAAAACAAACTAAAATTATTTCCTGGCTCAGATACACCCAGAACCATACCAACTACCTCACCTCGCAAATCAATCAAAGCGGAGCCACCTTCTTTTTTGGAGTATAAATCTTCTAGTAAACCAAACCGATAAATTTTTTCCGAATCAAAATAATAATCACTCCTGGTTTTAGGCGACCAAAAATCATTAGCTAAAACCTTGGTTTGCAAAATACCAGTATCTAAAAATGGCAACCATACATCTAAATCTGCATAAATATCTTCCTCATAAGCAAAGGGTAAATTACCTCCGCCATCCCCTTCCATTTTTACAATAGCCAAGTCAGATATTGGATCATTATAAACTGTACCAAAACGGAAAACTTTTCTCTCGCTATTAACAGCTATTAAATCTTTTTTATTAAATCTTTCAAAAATATTTTTGACAGTGGCGGCATAGCCGTTAGAAGTTAGAAAAAAACCACTACCAACCTTAGCATTAACATCAATTAAACTGTCTTTACTCAAAGCAGAGGCGGGATAAATTTCAAAAGCCACTGACAAAGCTTTATTATTTAAATTATCTCTACTTAAATTTTTGGATTCAGTACGGTTAACTGTAACAGTAGACTTCCAAGCCCCACCTTCCCCCCACAACCAATTATCAAAAAAACGAGAATTAACAATCATGCCACCCACAATACCAGAAGCAAAACCAAAAACCACGGCTAAAATAAATAATTTTAAAAACCAGTTTTCGCGTTCAATAGCCTCCCCACCTTTTAAACGCACTTCTTTAGGTAAATGGGGAGCCACCTTTTTTTCTTCTTTTTTATTTTTTTTAAATAACATAGTAATAATTAAATCCAGCGAGCTAATAATAAAATTATAATAATTAAAATGAAGGCAACCAAGGTAGAAAGATAAATTTTAATTTTTTTCTTGTGTTCCTGATTAAACTCTATCAAAATTTTAGAAAATAACCACCAACAAATAGTTAAAACTAAACTCTTAACTAAAAACCCCACCGGTAAAAAATCTAGAGCCCAAAACATTTCAGCAATTACTAGAGAAACAACCCACAGTCTAGCAAAAGAAAAATCGCGCCCCCAAACATTGTAAAAAAGATTGTAGCTTGTTTCTAAAGCCACAAAAGAAATTAAAATTACAAAAATCCATAAAATCTTACTGAGAAAAATCAACCAACCAAAAAATCCAGCGGCCAAGAGAAAGAAAGCTAAAACAGGAAAAATTTCATTTAACACCGTCAGATTACCTAAATAAAATTCTTTTTTCTCTCGCAAAAAGAGGCAAGCATAAAAAATTTCTAAAAAAAGCAAAAAAGTAGAAACAAAAATAAGTACTTGTCTAAAAATTGGCCTATCTAAAAAAATAAAGGTTAAAAAAGTGCCAAGTAAAAATAAAAAGGAACTAAGCCAAAAAATTTTAAAATCTTTATGTTTTTCTTTTAACCAAATATGATGCAACCACCACAAAGAAATTAAAGCCAAAAATAACGCCGCTAAACCCCAATATAACATTTGCCCAGGAAATTTGTTGGCTAATTCTAAACCAAGCCAAAAAAGGGCTGGAGTTAGAAAAGGCAAAATTCTTTTTAAAAACATAATTTATTTTGACTCTTTTTTGGCACGCCAATTAAAAACTTCTACACAAACTACACTAACTACAGCCATTAAAGGAATGGCAATGACAGCCCCAGTAACACCTAATAACCTATAACCGATTAATAAAGAAAGTATGCTGACAATGGGATCTATGCCTACAGCTTTTTTCATCACTTTGGGCACCAAAAAATTATTTTCTACCTGTTGGATTACAATAAAAACTAATAAAGCCAACAGACCCATGAACCAATCACCTGTTTGCAAAACTATCAAAACAACGGAGGCAACAGCAGAAAAAATTGGTCCGGCATAAGGAACGGTTTCGAATAATCCAGATAAAACACCCAAAAGCAGGGCATAAGGAGCGCCAATAATTAAAAGACCAATATAAGACATGGCACCAACAATCAAATCCAAAAATAATTGTCCACGTAACCAAAAAGATAATTTTTCTTTAGTCTTGGACCAAAGGACACCAAAATAAGGACGATATTCTACTGGAGTAAAATAACGCACTAATTTTTTAAAATTCTCTTCCTCAGCTACAATATAAAAAGTCATAACTAAAATTAAAATAAAAGAAGCTAGACCTTCAAACACGCCAAAAATTGAACCGACAAATTTTTGGGCAGTGAGAACACCAGTTTGTAAAGTTCCGGGAATCATTTTGGACAAAGGTTCCCAAAAACCATAATGCAGGCCCAAATTCTTAAACCAAGCTAAAAGGTCCATAGCCTTACCAGCATAAACATCATAATTACCTACCAATTGAGAAACCTGTTCAATAATTGGAGGAACTAATAATGCCACTACCCCCACAAATATACCGATGGCAACAACATAAACCAAAAAAACCGATAACCCACGAGGAATTTTTTTCTTTTCTGCCCAGTCAGCCAAAGGCATTATTAAAGCAGCTAAAAGTAAGGCAATAAAAAATAAAAGCAAAATATCCCAAATTAAAAAAACTAAACCCACAAGAACCAAAACTAACAAAGCTTTTAAAAAAGAAGAGGTGCTAATAACCATCATTTTTTTCTCCATATAATCTAGAAATTTTAAGATTAAACTTATCTCTATTATACAGTCCTTGAAAAATAAGGTCAACAAGAGTATAATCAAAATAATATGAGCGTTTTAGCCACCAACAAACAAGCTTATTTTGACTACAATATTACAGAAACCTGGGAAGCCGGCATAGAGCTGACTGGTGACGAAGTAAAATCTGTTAAAGACGGTCAAATTAGTTTAAAAGAAGCTTACGCCACTGTAAAAGACGGCGAGCTTTTTTTGCTTAACGCTAATATTTCCCCCTACAAAAAAAGCCGTGACATAACAGGCTATGAGCCCACTAGGAGTCGTCGCCTTTTGCTTAAAAAAAAGGAAATTGATAGAATTATTGGGCTTAAAACAACTCAAGGCTTGACAATAGTGCCCTTAAAGGTATATACTAAACATCACTGGATTAAGCTAGAAATTGGCTTAGGAAAGGGAAAAAAGAAGTTTGAAAAGAAAGACTTAATCAAAAAAAGAGACATCGATAGAGAATTAAGTAGAGGAGAATTTTAATTGGGGGTGTCGGATTTCGACAAGCTGTGTACCTTTTAAATCTACACTTCGAGGATGCTTAATCACCTCGTGAATCATTTAAGCAATCAAATTATAGATGCCAACATCTACAATAGAGTGAAGACCGCTTTGGTTAATACCTTTAGCGTCCCTTCATTCGCTATGGTTACCGCTTAATCGCATCGTAACCACATTCCCGATTTGAAACTCGATAAAATCTAAGGAGTGTTATATATTCGAGAGTAGTTAGAGAGGAGCGTTCCTGCCACTCTAGCGAAAATTCTGGAACAAGTTTGAAAGATTTTGCTTGTTTTCCACTTTCAAACGAATTTAAAACAAGTTAATAAGTGTAAACGATTTTGAAGGAAACTTCTTGGACATGGGTTTAACTCCCATCACCTCCACCAAATAATTTTACAAAACAATGCGCATTTCACGTTATCATCACAAAAGATTTCAGCAACCACTACACCCTTCTTTAACTTTTCAAGCCAATGAGCTTATCAAGGTGCCAGAGTTGCGTATTATTGATGAAACCGGAGCTTATTTAGATGTCATGACTACCAAAGAGGCAGTTAAAATTGCCGAAGAAAGAGGATATGATTTGGTAGTGGTGAATCCTGTGGCCAATCCCCCAGTAGCTAAACTTTTAAACTTGGGCCAATATAAATACGAAAAAGAAAAGGAATTAAAAAAACAAAAACAAGCTTTGAAGCAAGTGGAAACTAAAGGCATCAGACTTACTCCTAGAATCGGCATCCACGATTTAGAAATGCGTCAAAAACAAGCCTTAGAATTTTTACAAGACGGAAACAAAATTAAAGTTGATATTATTTTAAAGGGACGAGAAAGACAGCACATGGATATAGCTTTTACTTTAATCAATAATTTTATTAATTTTTTGAAACAAGGATTAACAATCAAGGTTGAACAGCCGCCCCAAAATCAAGGCGGAAGAATCAGCACCATCCTTGCAGGAGAAAAGAAAGAATAACAAATATGCCAAAATTAAAGACCAACAAGGCAACAGCCAAAAGATTTGCCAAAACTAAAAATGGAAAAATCATAAAACGCAAAGCAGGACAAGACCATTTTAATTCTCGCGAATCTGGAAAAACAACTCGCAACAAAAGACGCGATATAACTTTTTCCAAAGTCTTCGACAAAACTTTTAATATTGCCCTACCTAATTCTTAAAAACGCCATCCTGTAGGTGCCTGCCGGTAGGCAAGTAACAAAAGGATCTATAATTAAAACTATGAGCAGAGTTAAAAGAGGTAAATCACATTTGAAACACAGAAAGAATATCCTCAAACAAACTAAAGGATATAAATGGGGAAGAAAAAGCAAAATCACTTTAGCTAAAACAGCTATTGCTAAAGCTGGTGTTAATGCTTATCGCGATAGACGCAACAAAAAAAGAACTTTCCGCGCCTTGTGGCAGGTAAAGATTAATGCGGCTGCTAGATTAAATGGCACCACCTATAGCAAATTGATTGACAAATTGGCTAAGAGCGGTGTAAAATTAGATCGAAAAGTTCTCTCAGTAATTGCTGTCAAATATCCTGAAGTGTTCACAGCCCTCACAAAATAATTCAGCCTAAACCCCCGGAAGAACGTTTGGATAAGAGCTCCCGTATAGACCCTCCTTTATATGGATAGCCTTTGTCCAAACTAACTTCTAGGGGTTTTATGGATCGTTGGTGTAGCCCGGTTAACACGCCTCCCTGTCACGGAGGAGATCAGGGGTTCAAATCCCCTACGATCCGCCAATCAAAAAATCTCGCTTATCGCGAGATTTTTTGTAATCTTTTTATTTACCCAACTTTTTCTCTAACTCTATAATTCTTCTAGTAGTAGAAACTACCGTGTCGGAATTTAAAGAAATACTATCAATCCCCGCTTCTACCAAAAACTCCGCAAATTCGGGATAGTCACTAGGAGCTTGGCCACAAATACCAATCTTCACATTATTGGCCTTAGCTGATTTAATGACTTGTTTAATCAAAGTAGTCACAGCTTCATTTCTTTCATTGTAAATATGACTGACTAATTGTGAATCTCTATCAACTCCCAAAGTTAACTGCGTCAAATCATTAGAACCAATAGAAAAACCATCAAACAATTTAGCAAATTGATCAGCTAAAATTACATTGGAAGGAATCTCCACCATCATATAAACTTTTAAGCCATTCTCCCCTCTTTTCAAACCAAACTTGGCCATAGTATCAATAACTTTCTGACCTTCTTCTACTGTACGACAAAAAGGAATCATGACAATAATATTTTTAAGTCCCCATACCTCACGCGCTTTTTTAATAGCCGCACATTCTAACCCAAAAGCTTCTTCGAAATTTTTATCATAATACCTAGAAGCCCCGCGCCAACCAATCATAGGATTTTCTTCTTTTGGTTCATAAGTCTTCCCACCAATTAAAGAAGCATACTCATTGGTTTTAAAATCAGAAAATCTCACAATAACATCCTTGGGATAAAAAGCGGCCGCAAGTAAGGCTACACCCTCACCTAACTTATCAATTAAATATTGTTTTTTATCTTTATAACTCCAAGTTAATTGATCAATTTTTT
>JAPLWR010000052.1:0-3189 GCA_026396495.1 Candidatus Magasanikiibacteriota bacterium
TTTTGACGGCGCTACGCAAATTACGATAATACAACAAACCTATTTTAATTTCTGGATGGATTTTTTTTAATCGGCCTAATTCTCTATGATAAAAAGAGGAGATAAGAAATTGGTCCAACTGCCATTTTTGTTTTTCAGTTAGTTGTCTAACCACATCCACTAGAGCAGAGGCTACTCCCCTGTGTTTTATTTCTATATTTACATTACAACGTCCATCAATAATTTCTAGAGCCTCGGCCAAAGTTAAAATTTCTTGATTATCACTAGTACGAAGTTTTTTAATTTCTGCTAAAGTTTTTTTTCTAATTGAACCAGAACTGTCAGTGATGCGACTAACTCTTTTATCATGAAAAACCACCAATTCACCGCTGGCGCATTTGTGTACGTCTAATTCAATCATGTCTACTTTTAGATCCAAGGCTTTTTGTAAAGATTTGGCTGTATTTTCTACCTCGTGCCCAGCCACCCCTCGGTGCCCTATTTTAAGCATAACAACAAAAAAATTAATTAACCGCTAATAAGAAGTCTAGGCTGTTTTTTCCATAAAGTTGACAAAATGTTAAAAATTTGATATATTCTTTTGAACGGCCAGGGTGGCTTGTTCATCTTAAACCAGGGGTAAAGGAGATGAAGAATCGATTGCCGTACGCGGTCGTGTATGAATACACCGAAGCCGCAGGTGGCTACAATGGCGTTCGCACTTGGACAGCGTTCCGAGACATGAACGATTTTGAAAAGTGGCTCAAGCAACCGGACAACCATGTCTTGGACAATCAGAAGGTCATCGCCCAAGGTGTGACCGAACAACAGGCGATCGACATCATCTCGGGAACGCCTGTTGAAGCCTACGCCGCCGCCAGCATTGACGCTGCCACAAGTGGTGGGCTTCTCAGCTGGGTAGCCCTTGAGGTAGAACTAACCAATGTGGCTGTGGCTCGACGCCTCACAGGTCAGGATGATTCGGGAAAACTCTTCGCGGCTGCCCACAAAGAGCTTCGCCGCCAAGGACGCATCTAACCCCGACAGCTCCTTGTTTTTAATCAAGAACCCTCTACACGGTGCTGATAACGGCGCCGTTTTTATTACAAAAAATATTTTAATAGCCCGTAGGGGAAATCTCACTCGCTCTAAAAAAAAATTACCCTACTGAAAGTAGAGTAATTTTTTTAGCCCGTAGGGGAATCGAACCCCTGTTACCAGGATGAAAACCTGGTGTCCTAACCACTAGACGAACGGGCCATTTGGATTTAACTAAAAACTATTATATCCAACTATCCTGAATGAGTCAAGTTTAAGAGGATGTTTGCTTAAAACCAAACTAAACGCTAAAATTAAGCTATATGAAGCAAAACAAAATCTACTCAATTTTAGGACTTTTTTTTATTCTAAGTTTTTTGATAATTCTTTTAATCATCAAACTTCAGCCCTCCTGGAAAATTACTGGCGACGGTTTTGGTTATTACAGTTATCTACGTTCTTTATATTTTGATCATAATTTAGACTTTCATAATGAATATAAATATTATGATCTAACCTTTAACAGCCACTTGGCAGATATCAAACTTACACCCATAAACAAACTAGGTAATGTTTTTGCGGTTGGTTTGAGCATTGTGTGGCTGCCTTTTTTCTTAATTGCTAGAATACTAGATTATTGGATTAAAACCGTCCCAGGAGAACTTCCTGGTTTAGGAATAAATTATCAAATTAGTTTAGCTGTTGGATCTATACTTTATACCCTAGGTGGGTCACTCTTATTATTTCAAACTCTAAAAAAATTCTTCTCCGCCCGATCCGCCTGGATTTCTGTTTTAGCAATTGTTTTTATTTCTCCCCTACCTCAATACTTAATCTATGAACCCCACATGTCCCACGGGGTTTCATTAGCCGCTGTTAGCTTAATGTTTTGGTTATCTGTAAAAATTTATCAATCACGAGAGACTTTAAAATATAAAGATTTAGTTTGGTTGGGATTAAGCATGGGGTTAGTAATACTTTTACGTTGGCAAAATTTAATTTTTTGGTTAATACCATTGATTTTTCTTTATCAACAATACAAAAAAAATCTTGTCCAGTTATCTTTAGTAGCTCTTCCTTTTATTTTAGGATTACTTTGTTTTATACCTCAACTAATAGTTTGGAAAGTTTTATATGGTTCTTTTTTTACCATACCCCAAGGCTCTGGTTTCTTACATTTTTTTAATCCTCAAATCTGGAATTTTTTATTTTCCGGCTTCCATGGATTATTCTTTTGGCACCCCCTATTGCTTTTAGGACTAATTGGTTTAATTTTATCTTACAAAAGATACCATACTATTTTTGGGACATTACTAATTGTTCTCTTGGGCCAAATCTACATCAATTCTATTGTTAATGACTGGTGGGCTGGTCAAAGTTTTGGTTCTAGGAGGATGATTGAAAGTCTGCCAATTTTTGCTTTTGGTTTGGCTTATCTTTTAGATTATTTATCTAACAAAAAAATACTTTATAAAAGTTTACTAGTTATTCTACTCTTAGGATACCTATTTAATATCTCACTGTTGGTTTCTGCGCCCAGAGGATATTTGCCTTTAGAAAAGCCAGTTTCTCTAAAACAATTTTACCAAGCGCCTTTACAATTACTGCAAAATAAACTAAAATAAGCGCCATATGAAAATTCTAGGCATTGAAACATCTTGCGACGAAACCTCTGTGGCCCTCTTAGACGATAAGGGTGGTGTTTTTCGCGTAATAAAAAACTTAATTTATTCCCAAATACCAATTCACCAAAAATATGGTGGGGTAGTACCAGAAGTAGCAGCTAGACGCCATATAGAAAAAATAGTGCCACTTATTAAGGATGTAATAAATTTAAAACCAGATGCTATCGCTGTAACTTCTGGACCAGGATTAGCCACTGCTCTTTTAGTAGGTGTGGAAACAGCCAAAACCTTAAGTTATCTTTTAAAAATCCCTTTGGTTAGAACCAACCATATTGAAGGCCACATCTACTCTAATTTTCTAAATAAAAATATTAAGGAAACAAAAAAAATTTTCCCGGCACTTTGTCTGGTTGTGTCTGGTGGTCATACAGAACTAATTTTAATGACCAAACATTTACATTACAAATTAATTGGCCAAACCCGCGATGATGCTGTGGGTGAATGCTTTGATAAAGTAGGAAAAATTTTAAAACTCCCCTACCCAGGC
>JAPLWR010000052.1:3244-4482 GCA_026396495.1 Candidatus Magasanikiibacteriota bacterium
CCCAAGGCAATCCTCAAGCAGTAACTTTCCCCCGCCCTATGATGGATTCACCTGACTTTGATTTTAGTTTTTCTGGATTAAAAACAGCCGTACTTTATCATCATCAAAAAAATCTTAATTCACCAGAAGACATTTGTGCGTCTTTTCAACAAGCAGCCTTAGATGTTTTAATCACCAAAACTATTAAAGCAGCCAAAAAATATAAAGTAAAAACAATTTTAACTGGTGGAGGTGTAGCAGCTAACCAATCTCTCCAAAAACAATTAAAAAATGCTATACAAAAAGAAATACCAACAATTTTAAGACTGCCTTTTGTTCCCAAATTCTGTGGAGACAACGCCGTGACTGGCAAAAAATAAAAATTGACCCAAATTGGGAATTAGTTTAGAATGAAGCCAGAGCTTTGTAAACGCGTTTTCAGGAGGAAACGCGTTTTTTGTACCTTAACAAACTATTAGAAATAAGGAGGTTGCCATGGGATTCAGAGCAGTTAAGGTCTTTGCTACCACTGGTTCAGAAGAACTGGCTCAAAATGTCTGCCGAGCCCTAGAAAGGCGCTTGCCAGCCAATCTTCAGCCAACCGAAGGACTTTTGGGAAAAGTAGAGATCACCCGCTTTTCCAATGACAACCTAATGGCCAAAATTGACAATGTGCGTGGGCACTTTGTTGTGATCATTCACACCCAGGTGCCGCCGGTCAATGACCATTTGATTGAGCTTTTTACTCTTTTGGATGCAATTGAAAACTCCGGCGCCGAAGATGTTCTATTGGTTTTTCCTTATATGCCTTACGCCCGATCGGACCGGAAAAATCAACCACGCATTTCCACCATGGCCCCGCGCCTAGCTCATATCTTTGTTAACTCGTTTGGTATCCGTCGCGTTCTGCTTCTGGACCCTCACGACGGACATACCAAGCATTTTTTCACTCCAGCAGCTGATGAAATTTCCGCTTTGTATTTGCTGGCCGATTACATCAAGACTCAATTTTTCTTGGAAAAGAAAAAGGAAGAGTGTGCAATAGTTTTTGCTGATGCTGGAGCAGCCAAACGTTTTGGTCATTTGGCCCATCTTGTTTCTTTGCCTGTCGCCTATATTGATAAAGACAGGCCAGATAACGGCGAAAATCCCGACATCAAGAAAGTGGTTGGCGACGTCAGAGGGAAATTCTGCATCCTGATTGATGACGAAATCCTCACGGGTGGAACAGTAATTGGCGACACCAAAATTCTTTTGGC
>JAPLWR010000033.1:0-3026 GCA_026396495.1 Candidatus Magasanikiibacteriota bacterium
AATCCTCTGCATTACGCAGAGGATTTTTTGTATAAAAAAATACCGCATTTGATGCAATCGCAGGCGGGTTGGGACCAGTTGTCGTTGATTTCAGTTATGAACGAAGGAGATGCTGGTGTAGATGGTGTAACCCTTGAGGGCAAGGGAGATGCTGGTGTAGATGATGGCGCCTTCAGCCAAGAGAGGCAGGGAAAACACCAAGCCACGGCCGTAGTTGTTGGCAATCACCCCGAGTAAGAAAGGCAGCATGCCGACAATGACCAACGGGAACGTTTCGCCGGTGGAGGCCGCAATGACAGCGAAGAGCGCCTCTGCTGCGGCTGCCATCACCACGGCTCGGAAAACGAGAGCCGCAATCGAAGCAACCGCCGGCCTGTCTTCCACACCGAACGCTCGACACAGGAAGAACATTCCCAGCGTCACTCCGGTTACGATCGTCACCAGAATCAAATGCTTGCGCAGGTTGATCTGTGTCATTGGACCTCCTCTCGACGCATCATTGCCGCGAATTCACCCCCGCGCGGCTAGGGTCTTTACTCCTCGGGATTCCTCCCTATTTCTACCTTCAAAATTAAGGCACAAATAGGGAGAAATCAGCTTAAAAAGAACCATTTTGTAACTAAATAGTATAGCACATTTTAAGGCTTTTGTCAATCCCCCCTCTCTTATTTAAGTTCTAATGTATTTCAAGATTTTTTGTTGTGCTATAATATAGATAAGAAATTTTTTTATGCCTAAACCAAAAATTCCTCGTAATGTCCTAATAGTAGCTTTTGTGGCCCTAGCCTCTGGCTTTGGTCAAGATTTGATTACCCCCATCTTGCCTTCTTTTTTGATTGCAATTGGAGTAGGTCATTCTGGGATTGGTATTATTGACGGGTTATTACAAGGAGCTACCAGTATTTTTAGATTTGTTTCTGGTATTCTTTCTGATAAATTTCAAAACCGTAAATGGTTTGTTTTTTTTGGCTACGCATTGTCTTCTCTTGCTCGGCCTTTGCTTTTTTTATCTAATTCTTTTGGGTCTGTGGCTGCTTTGCGCACCATTGATGGAATTGGTAAAGGAACAAAAGATGCTCCTCGTGATGCTTTAGTGGCTGATTCAGCTACTGTTGAAAATAGGGGACGAGCTTTTGGTTTTCAACGATTAATAGATACAGCCGGATCTGTTTTGGGCCCCTTGGCTGCGGCCGGGTTGCTGTTTTGGCTCACCCCCTCCTTGGGGACTTATCGTTTTATTTTTCTTTTGGCTGCTATACCAGGATTAATAGCTTTAGGTTTGATTTTTTTTGGGATTAAAGAACCAGAGAAGAAAGTTATAAATAAAAATTTATTGCATCAGCCTTTCCCGTGGCAATTTTGGTTTTTTGTCATTGGTATGACTTTGGCCATGTTTACCAAAATTAATGATTCTTTATTTTTAACGCGCGCCCAAGAAATAGGTGTTTCATCTAATTGGATTCCAGTTTTGTTTGCCGGGTTTACTTTGGTTTATGCTTTGATGTCTTATCCTATTGGTATCTGGAGCGATCGTTTTGGCAAGCTGCCATTTATAATTGGCGGCTGGCTAGTAATGTCTTTGGTGGAATTTGGTTTTGCTCATGAATCATCTATCGGTACTGCCTTGGGTTTGTTTGCTTTTTATGGTTTATTTTATGCCCTGACTGAGGGGTCTGGTAGAGCCATTATAGCTGATTTGGTACCAGCTGAAGATAGGGGTAGTGCTTACGCGATTTATAATACTTTTATTGGCTTAGCTGTAATTTTAGGCGGCTATGGTTTGGGTCATTTGTGGGATTCAGTTTCTCCTCACTATGCTTTTTCTATCTCTTCTTACGGTTCCTTTTTTGGGTTTCTAATTTTGCTGTTGCTGTGGTGGAAGAATAAAAAGAAAATAGTGGTATAATTATAATAAAGATATTCTTATTTATTTGATTATATGAAATTTTTTACTAAGCTTAATTTGTTATTAGTGACTGTTACTATCTTGCCAATAATTGTTATTACAGGGTTATTTTATTGGCAGATGCGTGATGCTATCTCTAGCCAAATTAATGACCAGTTGGTTTCTTTGGCTGACTCTAAAAAACAAGAAATAGATACCATTATTACTTCATATTTTAATATTTTAAAATTGGTGAGCAATCGCACCAGTCTAAAGGTTAATTTGCAAGAGTATCTTAAAAATAAAGATGAACAATCCTTGGCTAATATCAAACAAATACTTTTAGATAATTCCCAATCAGTTGCGGAGATTCAATCTATTACTTTATTTAATAAAGATAATGAGATGGTTGCTTCTACTGATCCTCAAATAAATAAAAGTAAAGGTTTTTGGCCCATAATTAAACAACCAGAGGGAAAGGAGAAGTTGCAAGGTGTATTTAAAGATGCCGGTAATATTCCTCGGCTGCTTTTTTCCTCCCCAGTTATTTTTGATAATAAAGTTATCGGATTTATTACAGTTACTAGTATTATTGATCCAGTAATTAAGATTACCAGTAATTATATTGGGTTAGGTTCTACTGGCGAAATGTTGATAGCTGAAAAAAAAGAATCAGGAGACGCTCTTTTCATAACACCAACCCGCTTTGACCCCAATGCTTCATTGGTTAGGGTTGTGAGTAAAGATCAAATCAATGTTCCGGTTATAACGGCCATTCAAGGTCAAGAATTGTTGCTGACAGAAAAGAATATAGTTGATTATCGCAATGTACCAGCGATTGCTGTTACCAGATTTTCACCCCTGGTTGATTGGGGGTTGGTGGTAAAAATAGATAGAGCAGAGGCTTATCAACCTCTTGTGAGTTTATTTTATGCTTTTTTGTTGATTTTTGTTTTAACTGAAATTTTAGTTTTCATGATTTCTTTGGTGGCCTCTCGTTCTTTAATTAAACCTTTAACGCGTCTTTTGGGTGCTACCAAACAATTAACCCAAACAGATTTTAGTAGCCCTGTGGTGGTGGATGGACATTATGCTAAAAATGATGAATTGGGAGTTTTAGTTAAAGTTTTTAATGAAATGG
>JAPLWR010000033.1:3062-9144 GCA_026396495.1 Candidatus Magasanikiibacteriota bacterium
GTTAAGTTAAAAGAGTCTCATGAGAATTTAGAGAAAAAAGTAGCTGATCGTACTAGGGATTTAGAAAAAACAAAGAAGGATGTAGAACAGCAACTAAATGAAGTAGAAAGACTTAACGAGATTTTGTCGGGCAGGGAAATAAAGATGATCGAATTAAAAAATAAAATAAAGGAATTAGAGGATAAAGTTGAAAGTAAATAAGTAGTTACTAAATAAAAAACCTTGCCAGAAGCAGGGTTTTTTGTCTTTTTATTTAGTAGTGATTGGTTTAGAGACTGACCAGAGGCCTTCAAAGATTGCTAACATGGTTTGGTGTAAATCCGCTGATTTAATTAAAATGGCGGACTTTTCTTTTAATGAAGAGATGATTAAGACTTTATCATCGTATAAACAAATTACCGAATTGAATTTACCATGCATGATTGGTGGCAAGATTTTTGGGTTTCTTTCTTTAATCTGTTGTGGTGTCAGAAGTTTGTGTTTTTCTGTTGGTTCCCATAAAGATCTGGATGTTAATCCCCGGCGGCTTCTGGTTTCAATAAAGTATTTGGAGTAAGTTTTGTCAAAATCAGAAAAGAAGTTTTTGATTGGGGCAATAATATCCCAATGTTTAGATTTGCAATAATATGCGTCTTCAATGGCCAGTTTGATTCCCTCAATGCCTTCATAGTGGGCGACAGAAATTGTGCCAGCAGCCAAATTAGATTTTTTTAAAAGTGGAATTAGATTGTCTAGATCTTCTTTTTGTTTTTCTAGGCGTTTTATTTTTCCCAACAAAAGATTATGTATATTTTCTGGATCAGCCATAGAAAAAACCAAGCGCGCGCCAGTCCCAGTTTTGGCCACCAGTCCTTTTTCTGTCAGCGTGTCTAAAGCGTGGTAAATGGTGGTGCGGTTAATGCCCGTTTGTTTGGTCAACTCACTAACTCCAATATTTTTAAAATTAAGGCCAGTTAAATATATTTTGGCTTCTGTATCTGTCAGACCAAATTTAATTAAGGTATTTTCTAGTTCGTTCATATATCCATATCATAGAATTTCCGTGTTAGTTTGTCAATCTAATATTGTAAACTAAAATGGCTTAAAATAAAGAAAATTTAAGACTGTTTATACACAGTTATAAACACATATTCACACTTTTTACACAGAGAGTTATTCTATTAGTAGAAAGGTTCTTTGACAATTTAACAGGAGAGTAATCATGATTATTGATATCCATGCTCATACTAGTAATCGTGTTTTGTGGGGTTTGCATAGTTCAAAGGCGAATCTTGTCACTTTGGAAAAAGAGGCGGAAGAATACGGTGTCATTTATACTGTGCTTCTGGCTACGCATTTTCCTTACAAGGGGACAGGTTTACATAATATGGAACTATTGGAAAGAATTCAAGAACGTTGGCCTAGGCGTTTATCTCAGTTTAGAGTGTTTGGTAGTTTGGATGTGATGAATGATTTTCAGGGCGGTTTGGAAGAATTACATAGCCTGGCCAAAAGCCGAGTCATTTTCGGCATCAAACTTTATCCTGGTTACCAGAATTTTAATCCTTCCGATCCCAATGTTTTTCCAGTTTATGAATTGGCGCAGGAATTTGGTTTGCCAGTCATGTTTCATACTGGTGAATTGCATCACTGTTGCCCTAAGGAGAAACGTGAGAAGGGTCAGGGCAAATGTGGTTCAGTTTGCTGGGTTGATAGGTTGGGTTTTTTGGCCGAACCTAAGCAGATGGAAGGGGCGATCAAAAATTTTCCCCGGACCAAGTTTATCCTGGCTCATCTGGGTAATCCTTATTTTGAGCAGACGCGCATTTTGATGCGCCGTTATTCCAATGTTTTTACTGATACTTCCGGACAATTTGTGTCTGGCACCGCTGAAGATACTTTGGAATATCGTGCTGTTCTGAAAAAGGAATTGGAAAAGTTCTTGATGATTCCCGGAGCAGAAAACAGAATTATGTTTGGCACGGATTTTCCTATTCAGTCTTATGCCGACGCTATTGCTTTGGTGAAGTCTCTAGGTTTGCCACAAGAGACAGAAGAAAAAATTTTTTTCCGTAATGCCGCGCGGCTGTTGAAGATTATTTTTTAAGGAGGTGGATTATGGAAAACAAAAAGAAAGTTTTGGTCACGGCCGGCGCTACTATGGTGCCAATTGATCAGGTGAGAGGAGTGACTAATATTTTTAAGGGCAGAACTGGTGCAATGATTGCTGAGTGGTTTTATTCTCAGGGTTATGATGTGACTCTGGTGACTTCCAATTCTGATTTGGTGGAAAAATACAGAGAAGCATATGTGGAGAGTGGCGGATGGACGCGCGGTTTTAAACCATGGTTTGTCAGAACTTTTAAGACGTTTGATGATTTGACTGGCGGATATGATCTGATTATTCACTCGGCTGCAGTGAGTGATTATAAAGTTTCTCGGGTGTTGATTGGGGAAGCTGAGAGTGGTTTGATACCAATTGACTCCACCGCGAAAATTTCTTCCAGCCACTCCAAGGTGTATTTGGAAATGACGCCCACTATCAAATTGATTGATCAGTTTAGAAAGTGGGGATTTAAAGGGATGTTGGTGAAATTCAAGTTGCAGGTTGGTTTGACTGATACTGAACTTTTGGAAATTGCCCAGCGTAGTTTGCAGGAATCCGATGCCGATCTTATCGTTGCTAATTGTTTGGAGTGGTCCAAAGAGAGGGCTTATGTTGTCAGTCGTTTTGGTAAAACAAGAAGCGTGGAAAGATATTCTATTGCTTCGTCTATCGATAACTTTTTTAAGAGGAGGGAATTATGAAAATTCTCCTAGGCGTTACTGGTTCAGTGGCTGGGGTATTAACCAAAAAGCTGGTTGATGCTTTGCAAGATTCAGGTCATGAGGTGCGAGTTGTTTTGACTCGTGCGGCTGAATATTTTGTGCCACGTAAGTGTTTGTATGTTCCGGTGTATGATGAAACAGACGAATGGTCTAAGGAACGTTATGAAAAAGGCGATGAAGTTTTGCATATCACCTTGCGTGATTGGGCCGATATGTTGCTTATCGCCCCACTTACGGCTAATACTTTGGCCAAACTATCTCAGGGTCGGTCAGATAATTTGCTAACATGCATTTTTCTGGCCTGGGATAAAAGTAAACCAGTCATTTTGGCCCCAGCCATGAATACTAAGATGTGGGAACATCCAGTGACCCGACGTAATCTTAAGTTTCTTGTTTCAGACTTGGGTGGTTCTGGTTATACTATCTGCGTTCTTGATCCTATCGCCAAGAAATTAGCTTGTGGTGAAGAGGGTGTGGGGGCAATGGTGGATATTTCTACCATCGTTACTAATACTAACAGATTTTTTTCTTAACATTTACAACTCGACTAGATAACCTAGCCGAGTTTTTTGTCTTGACTGGGTAGACGTTTTTTGTTACGGTTACGACAGAAATCAATAGCTCTTTGACAGGAGAAAAAAATGGGTAAAGCACAGGAGTTTGATCTTCATGGTCACACTACCAGTGTGAAATGGTGGCGCAGATTTGATGCAGTAGAAATGACTCCCTCTGAAATTGTGAGACTAGCCGCAAAGATGGGACTAGATGGAGTAGCTATCATTGGATGAGGCTTTGGAAGCCGGAGCTAAGCATGGAATTATAGTAGTTCCAGGTGCTGAATTCACGCCGTACGACAAGATGACCTTCCCCCATATTTTGGCGCTGGGTTTAGACCCGGACCGGGTACGGGGAAAGAAGCTTCCTTTTTTTCGTGATATTGAAGAAACAGCAGGTTGGATCCATGAGAATGATGGCCTTGTCGTTGCACCTCATCCTAGTTGTGCTGGTCTACGAATGAAAATCATTCCCGCTTCTTTGAGTTCTCTGACGTTGGAAAAAAATATTGCTTTGTTTGACGCTATCCAAACCCATGATATTGAAATTGGGTTTAATTATACTGCGGACAAGATTGCTAAGAAACATCACAAGCCGTGTATTGGTGGATCTGATTTTCATTTGTCAGAACAAGTAGGGATTGTTCGTACGAGACTTCTGTATGATGTCTCTACCTGGCAAGAAGTAGTGGAGGCAATTCGTCGGGGTCAAGTTGAACCATTTTTTTCTGAGAACAGAACATGGGAGGAACTGCAGGCTTTTTCTAGAGCGGTGTTGGTTAAGAAACGCATGAAGCAATTGTTTGGCAAGTGAATTCTCTCACTGGGGATGGAGGGTCTATGCGTAATCGTGAAAGAGAGATCTCTGCCCAAATGGCAGCTGCTTACATCCGGGATCGTGTTCCTGTTGATTTTAAGCCGCGAGTCGGTCTGATTCTGGGTACAGGCTGGGGTGATGTTTTACAGCTGGAAAAGGCTGTGGCCATCTCTTTTTCCGTTGTCCCGGGTTTTTCTGCTTTGACAGATTTGCCAGGCCACGCTCGTCAGCTTGTGGCCGGTGAATTGGCTGGCAAGCAAGTAGTTGTTTTGCGTGGTCGGGTACATATGAATGAAGCTCCTAGCGATCCAGAAATTGCTAAGATGGTTCGTTTGCAAACGGAGATGTTGATGCAACTGGGCGTGCAGCAACTCATCGTAACCAGCGCCGTGGGTGCAGTGGGTACAGTTTTGCAAGTTGGTTCGGTAGGAGTTGTGGATGGTTTTGTGACCCTCTTTGCTCCGGAGATGCCTCTGTGGGGTGGAGAATTTTGTTCACCTGAGGACGCATTGAGTGAACGTCTACGTACCGTGGCCCTAGAAGAACAAGGGGACCTGCATTTGACCGCAGCTGGTCATGCAATGGTTCGTGGGCCTTTCTTTGAAGGACGTACCTATGATAAGCAAACTTGGTTGGCAGCAGGAGCAGACATGGTAGGCATGAGCCTTCTTCCTGAAGCTTGTGTCGCGGCACTTTACGAGGGTGTGGAAGTTTTGGGCCTGGGTTTTGTCACCAATGATGATGTGGCTGCTCATTCCCATGAAGTCAATCTGCGTCGAGCCCAGGTTTCTTCTGTCCAATTAGGAGAATTGCTCACACGCATTGTGAGTCGTCTGTAATTTTTTAACTGTTACAACAACGCCAGACTTTCGGGTCTGGCTTTTTTATTTCTTGCTTGGAATCATTTTTTTTGTTAAATTAAGAACAACGCGGAAGGCTGGCTGAGTGGTCGAAAGCGACGGTCTCGAACACCGTTATACCCGCAAGGGTATCGTGAGTTCGAATCTCACCCCTTCCGCCAAGACAATTTAGTATCGGATGAACCCAGGTAGCCGAGACGAAGCGGCGACTCACCTGGTTCGAATCTCTTCGTCCCCGTTGCCAAAAGCACCTCCCTAAAAGAGGTGTTTTTGTTTTAATCTTGACAAAAGCCTAAAAATGTGCTATAATTTAAAGTCAAAAATAGTTTTTTTAAAGCAGATTTCTCTCTATTTGTGCCTTAATTTTTAGGGTAGAGATAGGGAGAAATCCCGAGGAATAACCCAAGTCGCGAGGGTTAAGTCGCGGCAAATCACGAGTTGGAGGAGAGAACGATGGGATTTGGCATCAGCGATTCGGTCTGGAAGAGAGAGAAGCGAGGAGGAGTGGACACCCTGTCCACGACCACTTACCTGGCGGCCGTCACCGGGTTCACCGTGTACGGCATGCTGCTCGCGGCGGTCATCGCGTTCTACACGCTGTCCTGGCACCCCGAGAGCATGTGGACCTACCTGGGCATCGGGCTGGTCGTGCCGATCATCGGCATCTTCATCTCGCTCGGCAGCAAGGACTGGCTCGTCTCGCTCTTCGGGTACACGCTCGTCGTGGTCGGGCTCGGTGCCATCACCGGTCCCACCGTGGCGATGTACCAGACCGGCGTGGTCATGAGTGCACTCATGGCAACCGCCGGAGTGACGATCGTGATGTCGCTCGTCGGCATCCTGTATCAGAAGTCCCTGGAAGGTTGGGGAGGTTACCTCTTCGGAGCCCTCCTCGCCCTGGTCTTCGTGCGCGTGGCTCAGTCGATCATGATCGGCATGGGCGTCAAGGAGGAGATCTGGTACATGCCGTGGATCGAATACGCGGCGGCCGTGCTCTTCTCCCTCTACATCGTCTACGACTGGAATCGGGCACTGCGCTTGCC
>JAPLWR010000111.1 GCA_026396495.1 Candidatus Magasanikiibacteriota bacterium
AGATAAAATTATCCCAATAGATTCTAAGTTCTCTCTGGAGAATTACAATAGAATGGCCGCAGAAAATAATCCAGCTGAAAAGAAAAAATTAGAAACTCTTTTTGTTAACGATTTAAAAAATAGAATTCTGGAAACCTCAAAATATATTCAACCCAGTAAAGATACCACAGATTTTGCTTTTATGTTTATTCCCCATGAAGCAATTTACTATGATCTTCTCACCAACAAGGTAGGCACTGGAGAGGATAATGAAAACTTAATACAACGTGCTGCTGGAAAATATAAAGTCATTATTACTTCACCAACCTCTTTTTTAGCTTATTTACAGACAGTTTTACAAGGTTTGCGGGCTTTGCAAATGGAAGAATCTGTTAAAGACGTAATCAAAAAAGTAGGGGATTTAAGTAAACATTTAGTAGCTTACGATGATTATTTTAAAAAAGTAGGTAATAATTTAAGCACTACGGTTAATTCTTACAATACGGCTTATAAAGAATTAAATAAGATTGATAAGGACGTGATGCACATTACCGGCAGCGAAAAAGAAATTGAGGTATTACAAATTGATAAGCCTAATCTTGACAATTAAAGCTAAATCTGCTATAATATAATAAGTCTCAAAAAGACGCTCTCAATTTTTTATTAATCGGTTCATTTATATTTATGCCAAATAAACCATCAGCCATTAAAGCGTTGCGCCAAGCTAAAAAGGCCGCTTTAGCCCACCTTACCATCAAAAACTCTCTACGAAATTTGGAAAGAAAAATCAAGAAAACTATTCTTGCCAAAGACAAAAAGGTAGCTACTACCTTAGCTAAAGAATGGCAAAAAGCCTGTGATAAAGCCAAAAAAGCCAAAGCTTTTAAAGCTAACACAGCTAACAGATTGAAATCCAGACTCATGGCTAAAATCAATGCTATAAAATAATTTTAATCCCTCCCTCAAAAGGAGGGATTAATGCTAAAAAAATATGCCTAGAGAAACAGGTCCTAGCCCAGAAAGACCAACAGAGACTATAAATCCAATAATCAAACAATATCTAACAGACCATCCAGACTTAGGAGGTCGTGAGCAAGATTTTTTAATAAATTATTACCACAATCTTAAATCGGAAATGGTTGCTAGATCGGCTACTGTTTTTAGATCAGAAGCAACTAGGGTAAAAGAACAGGCTGGATCTCATGAGGCTTTTAAAAAGGCCTGGGGGACAAGAAGCCAAGATCCAGAAAAGGGAGCTAATGCTACAAAATTATTCATGGGTGAAGTACAGGATATTCAAGATACAGCAGCCAAACAAACCATTGAATTATTTGAAATGCGCCGCACGGCTGAAATTGATCACATCACCGGCTTATATAGAGGTGAAGCTTTTGATAGATACGCAGAAGAAACTTTACATGCTAACCAGGCTATACTTCAGGAAGCAAATAGAGGTAAACCAGAAGGCGAAAGGTTAGTTAGTGCTTACGTAGCTTTTGATATTGATGATTTTAAAACTATAAATGAAACAATTAAAGGTGGGCACAGAGCCGCTGATGATGAAATTTTAACTCCCATGGGGGAAATTATACGTGGTACCCCAGGAAACCCTGGTATTATCAGAAGTACAGATTTAGCCAGTAGAATTGGCGGTGATGAATTTGTTATTTTATTTACCCAAATCAGAGCCGATGCAGTGCAAGCTACTGTGGATAGATTGTTAAAATCTTTTCAAAAAATTACTTATACAACAACAGAGGGAGAGAAAAAATCTGTTTCTGTTAGTGCTGGTGTAAAAATAATTGAAGATAATGAATCAATTACTTTGAAAAAAGCTCGCCATTTTGCCGATGAAGCAGCAAACTTAGCTAAAATAGAAAAAAATACTTTTTTAATCTATACACCTGATTTGGAAACAAAAATTGATAAAATGATTACGGCTGACATAGACAAACCAGATAATGAAAATAGGGGATTACAATTTTGTCTTCGTCACTTAAGACAGTCTAACAAAAGAAAACTGGAAAATATAGCCCAGGCCAACCCTGATGATTTACTAGCTTATGAAGCTCTTCTAGAAGCCCAGGCCAAAATAGATTTACATACAAAAGTGAAACAATTACAAGCTAAAGAAAAATCCGCTTAAAAGCGGATTTTTTATTTACAAACCTTAGTCACCAGTAGATCCAATAATAATTTATAATCTCCCTCTCCTATTTTGACTCGTTTATCAATCTCTAGTAATTCACCATAAATTTTCTTTAAAGAATCAAAAGGGAAGTTTCTTAAGGCACCAAAGGACTTTTTTACTACATAGGGTGAAATGGCTAAATTTTTAGCAGCTAAATCCGATGGGGCTCCGGGATTTAAATTTTGATAATCTTTTACTAGAAGCAACGTTTTAAATTGCCAAACTAAAGCACCAAATACCTGTGGTTCTGCCGCCCCTGAATCCCATTGATCATGTAATAATTTAATTGCTTGTTTGCTATTTTTAGAAACTAAGGCATCAATAAAATGAAAGGTATTATCATCTGGTGCATCTGTTAAAAACAAACTCACATCTTTGCTAGTAACTTTAGTACCATTATTGGCTTTAACATAAGCACTAATTTTTTGCAGTTCATTATACAAAGACCAAAGATTAGTGGAGAGGGGATGAGCAATTAAATTATTCAAGGCTAAATTTTCTATCTCCAATTTTTCATTTTGTAATTCTTTAGTAATCCAATTACTTAATTCTAATGGAGAAAAATCTTTGAACTCTTTAGAAAACTTTTGTTTCTTTAACCACTCAGCTAAAGGATGCAGTTTTTTTTCTGGCAAAATCCCTTCCCAAAAAATTACTACCGCGGTGGCTGGTATTTTTTTTCCATCAGCCATTAACCAAAGAGAATCTAGTAAATCTTTGCTGCCTTTAGATATTGCCTTTTCTATTACCACCATTCTTTTTTCTGCCAGAAACGGGGAAGAAACAATGCTTTCTAAAACTTGATTGGTTTCAGCTTTTTCCGCATCAAAAACAACAGTATTCATCCCACTAGGATCACGCTGTTTTTTAAAATCTTCAATAGATTTTTTTAATTGTTGTCGGCTATAAAAAGTATTAGAGCCGTAAAGCAAAATAAACATAAAGTAAATTTAAACACCTTCCATCTCTCCCCAGTTATCACCAAACTCAGCATCCACTTTAACAGGCACTCGTAATTTTAAAACATTTTCCATAATATCTTTTACCTGCTTGGCATACTTTTCTACCTGAGCTTCTTTCACTTCAAACACTAATTCATCATGTACCTGTAACAGCATTTTAATATCTGCTTGATCTTTTAATTTAGCATACACTTCTATCATAGCTAATTTTATCAAATCTGCCGCTGTACCCTGAATCGGGGCATTAGTGGCCATACGCTCAGCTGCATTACGTAATTGAGGCATTCCACTATTAATATCTGGTAAATACCTACGTCGTCCAAACAATGTTTCTACATATCCAGTAGAATGAGCCAAGGCCCGTGTATCATCTAAAAACTTTTTCACTTCTTTAAAAACAGAAAAATATCTAGCAATAAATTCCTTAGCCTCCATAAAAGAGACTCCGATACTCTCCGCCAACGAATGGGGAACCCCCATACCATAGATAATGCCAAAATTAATTGCCTTGGCTGCAGAACGCATCACTAGCGTCACCTCTGCCAAGGTGACATTATTAACCCTTGCTGCAGTCATCGCATGAATATCTCTGCCTTCCTGAAAAATTTTAATCATCTCTGGATCATTAGCTAAAGAAGCAATTACGCGTAATTCAATTTGTGAATAATCTAAACCTAATAATTTATAGCCTTTTTCTGCTATAAAACATTTGCGCATTTCTGTACCCAGATCACCCTTTATAGGAATGTTGTGTAAATTAGGATTAGAAGAAGAAAGACGTCGCGTAGAGGCCACGGCCTGATTAAAAGTAGTA
>JAPLWR010000024.1 GCA_026396495.1 Candidatus Magasanikiibacteriota bacterium
ATCCCCTCTACAATTTCTGGCAAAGTTATTTTCTCCAATTCTTTAAAAGACATGCTCATTAAAATATTTAATTCATTTTTACCCAATCTAATTAATTTATCAAATCCTGCCTGAACGGCCTTGCTAGTGCGTGATTTTACTCCCAAAGCCTCGGCAATAATTTTATCTAACTCCACTAAACTTACATATGGAATTGCCCCCACTGGCATCACGCCCTCTTCTCTATCAGCTAATTCTTCTACTCTATTTAAAACACCAATCGTCAAAGGTCTTTTACACACGGGACACAAATTTTTGTTTTTCTTAGATTGCTTAGGTGTTAAACAAACATTACAAGTCCTATGACCATCTAAATGGTACATTCCCTCTTCTGGATAAAATTCTATAGTCTTTAAAAACTTTTTTGGATCTTTTTCTCTGATGGCCTGAAAAAAACTATCATAAGTTATTTTTTGTAAATCCAAATCAAAAATATTTGCTTCCCTACCCAGGTTAGGCAAACTATGGGCGTCAGAATTAGAAACCAAAGCAATATTATCTAATTGTGATAACCGCCAATTCATAGCTGGATCACTAGACAACCCTGTTTCAATAGCAAAAATTTCTGGGGTTAACTCTTCAAAACATTCTTCCAAAGAATCAAAACCTGATTTAGATCCAAAAACAGAAAACCAAGGTGTCCAAGCATGCGCCGGAATCATCACGCTCCGCTCATCAATTTTTTTCATGATCTTTAAAATTTCTTTAGCTGACATTCCTAAAATTGGCCTCCCATCCGATTTTAAATTTTTTCCTCGTCCTTGTAATTCGGCATTAAATTTTTCTACACTTTTGATACTCGGAAAAAACAAACACAAATGCACCCGCCGTGTTTTTCCACCTTGGGAATAAATTGCCGAGACTTCTGTGCCTAAAACAAATTTAACTTCTTTCGCACCTGTTTTAAGATATAATAGACCACTGCCGTCTTCTGTTAAATTAGCCTTGATTTCTGCAAACCAGGCTGGATGGGTAAAATCACCTGTCGACACTAAGTTAACACCTTTAATCTGGCACCACTTAGCAATATTTTCTATTGTTAACTGGGGAGAGCAGGCGCGTGAATATCTAGAATGAATGTGTAAATCCGCAATAATCATATTTTTGTATTTTCATCTTAGCAAGCACACCCAAAAAAGACAAATGCAAAATTTATTTGTTATTCAAAAAAATATTTTTTAAAAATAAAAAGTTAACAAAAAAAATAAAAGTTATCCACAGATTTTTTAAAAATTTGATTTACTTTTTTTGTAAACAGTTTATACTGAATAGTGAGAGACAAAATTTTACATCGATGCTTGTCATGTAAATTATTTCTCCTATTATAATTAACGTGGTAATATCCTGCGTTAAACAATAATAGTTAAGTAATTTTAAAAACAAAAAGATATGGCAACCAAAAAGAAAGTGGTAAAAAAGAAAGTCGCTAAAAGAAAAGTAGCCAGAAAAGTTGTAAGAAGACCTGCAAAAAAGGCAGCCAAAAGAAAAGTAGCCAAAAAGAGAAAATAATTTTCTCCATAAAAAACCTCCCGAATGGGAGGTTTTTTAAATATCATTATTAATTACTCTTCATCTTCTTAAACTCTTCATAGTCTTCCACATAATCACTTCTATCAGGACTGTAATTAGTAGAAGACAAAGCTAATAAAATTGCATCTGGTGAAAAATCTTTAAAATGATGCCAAACTAATTCCGGCACATACATAGCTGAGGTTGGGCCAGTCATTGATATTTCTTCTAATCCCTCGCCCTTGTCTATTACCGCAGTGGCTGTTCCTTGCAACAAAACAAAAAATTCTTCTTCAACCTTATGACAATGGGCACCAGTTTTGGCCACGGGCTCAGTTATATAATAAATTCTTTTCACTTCAAAATTAATATAGTCTTTTAATTCTACTGGATGCATCTTAAAAACGGGAGTAGTAATTTCTTTTAAATCAAATTGTTGAAATTGTTTAGACATAAGTTTGTAAAAATTCTTTTAATTTTCTAAAAGCCTCACCGCGATGACTTAATAAATTTTTTTGTTCGTCAGACCCCTTTACTCGTCCGCTAAAAACCCATTCTTCCTTTTCTGGAGAAACTAAAGCCACTACTGTTTCAAAATATCCTCCACGATCTTCCTCTCTGATACCAGAAATCTTGGCAATAGTTTGTCGTGCTTTTTCTTCTTCCACCACATTTTCTCCCAACCAACGAGAGGCAAACACTCCTGGGGCACCATTTAAAGCATCAATAAAAAATCCGGTGTCATCGGCCATAGCCCATCCGCCAATCTTTTCTGCTACAAACTTGGCTTTTTTTAAAGCATTAGCTGTAAGTGTTTCTCCGTCTTCTTCCACATCTTCAAAAATACTGGCTTCTTCCGCACTTAAAATTTCTATGGGCAATCCCTGCAAAACAGATCGCATTTCTTTTACCTTACCTTGATTGTGAGTAGAAAAAATTATTTGCATACTTATTTTTTATTCCACAGTTCATCAAAATAGTCACTGTAACTTTGCACTAAACTTTTATTAGTTGAGAGAAAAATAATTGGTACTTTCTCCGCCCAATTCACGATTAAAACTTTATCACCGAAAAGCCAAATGACTATAGGATTTCTGGCTCCGGATAAATTATACCGCGTTTGCGACCATTGTAAACGTGTTAACAAGTGACCCTTGAAACCCAGATCCATAACATTTTTCCAAACTATCCCGGGAGTTTTTTCTGCTTTAGCTTTTATTTCTTTAAACAGTTCTGGATAATTATCCATAAAATACCCACGTGCACCTACCCAACGTAATTCTTTGGCTTCAATCGCTTCCAGCCACAAATCTTTTAGGGCCTCAGCACCTTTTAAAATTTGCGTTTCTTGATTCCACATCTCTTCAAAATAATTTTTAAATACCTGCGAAATTTCCGGCTGATCAAAGCTGATTACTGTTGGCTTACTACCATAAATGATAAAAAAAACTTTATTTTTAAAAATATTAATCTGCATTGGTGTTGGGGGCGCAGACATAAATGCCTTAGCATGACTTACTTTACCCATCGGATCACCACAATAACTAAAGCGATCCATTATCTTTTGGAAACCTTCTTTAAAAGCCAACATATTCACCACCACACCTTTTTTAATTCTATCAGCATGAAAATTATCATACAGTTTCTGTACCTGCTCATCACCTCCACCAACCGACGCACCTAAAACAAAATATTCTTCTCCTGGCTCTAATTCATTCAACATATTATAAATGGCATTCTTCAAAGCAGGTAAACCAGTTTCTGTAGATACTTGCTGATTCCAAAAATATTCAAAAAACTTTTGTATCGCCCCTGCCGCCCCCTTGCTCTTTAAACCAAAAGTAAGTAGAGGATCTCCAGGAATACCAATCTCTAGATAATCTTTAATTGCTGAAAACCAAACTGGTAAATCAATATCAATTGGTAAATACTTAGCCTGACTCATGGGCAAACTATTACGCCAGGCAATATCTTCAGGATCAACCCCCCGTTCATACATTATTTTCAAACCAATTTTTTTGTTAATTCTTTTTTGATGAAACTTACGCCAATATCTTTCCATTTCCGGAGTAGAACTAGCTTTGGAACCAATGACAAACAAGGTGTCTCCAGGATCATAAGTGAGCACATGATTACGACTGCGTTTTAATCCTTCCTCTCCTTCATAAATAATAATGTCGCGCGGCTTTTCCTCTTGTCTCTTTTTCAATTCGGCCACTACTTCAGAAGCTAAAACTGATTGAGCCTCTATCATTTCTTGTAATAATTCTGGACTATTGGCGGCAAAGACAAAAATGCCAGCGCGTTCTACTTTAGACACTAAATTTTTTTCTACTAAAGTCTCTAGGGCTGTGTAAACTAAATTACGATGTAGCCCAGTATGCTCAATTATTTGCCCAGCCTTAACTTTACCTAATTCAAATAAGGATAAATAAATCTTGATTTCATTTTTATGTAAACCTAGTTTTTCTAGTTGGTTTTCTAGTTGTGTTTCTGCCATATTGTCATATTTTTTATGACAATATTATTATAGCAGATTTAGCCAATTTTGTCAATTTTTCAGACTAGCTATCAAGTTGATTATGACTATATTTTATCTAATTTTAGCCAAAATACCCTTGACAAGTCCTAAAATATATGATATAATTATTTGTCAAGCTGAAAAGCAGCCTCTGACAATGCTCCTTCTACTTAAGAGAGAAGACAACATGAAGCGGAACATCGTGGTCGCGGTTCTGGCTGCCTGCCTGTTCACCCCCACCCTGGTCCAGGCCGAAGAAGCCAAGGCCGACCCGGCCATGCCCAAGGTCACCCTCACGGTGGCCGAGGGCTACACCCTGCTCTTCAAGGACGGGGTGACCCCTGGCACGGCCTCCACCAGATTCATGGTGGGGCTGGGATGGAAGCTCGACAAGGGCTTCGGAGTGAGCGTTGGTGGTGGAGTCTCCATCCCCAACACGGAAGTGAAGCCCAGCCCGCGCGTGTCCGTGGGAGTTTCCTACTCCCTCACCGACACCCTGGCCCTGGTGGTCTCCGGACTCTACCAGTACAATCCCTCCTACACGGGAAAGCCGGACAGCCATCTCTTGGCGGTAGGGACAGGACTCACCTACAAGATCAACCAGCACTTTTCCATTGGCCTGGATGTCAGCCCGGCCAAGGTGTTGGAAGGAGGTCTCTGGTCCCTGCTGTTCCAGCCTCGCGTCAGCTACACTTTCTAACTCTTCTTCTCCCCTAACAACAAACGCCCCGACATAACGTCAGGGCGTTCTTTTTTATAAATATTTTTTTATTTCATCAAACCAACTTTAAAACTTTACCCACCGGTGCCACTAATTTTGCCCAATCCATCCCGGCTTCTGTATCAGCGCATAAATCTGCAAATACCACTTGGTGATTCTTCTGCCACACCCCATCGTCTACCTCTACTGGCTCCCAATTTTTAACCGCAAAATGTTCTAAATTAAGTTTAAAGGATGAATCATGGGCAATAATATAATCAACGGGTCTGGGTAAATAATTATGAATTTCTGAAACATAGTCAGAAACATTAAAACCACAAGTCTCCCCTTTTTCACGATTAGCTACATTAGGAATAAAAACAATTTTGGCTTTAGTTTTAAAAAGCGCTTCCTGAATTCCTCCTACTAAAAGCCCGGGAATAATGCTGGTGTATAAATCTCCGGATCCTAAAAAAATATAATCAGCTTGTAAAATTGCTTCATTGGCTTCTGGTAAAATCAACGCCTTAGGTTCTAACCATAATTTCTCTTTTCTAATTTTACAATCAAAAGTTGGAATATCAATATTAGTTTCTCCAGTGATAATTTCACCATTCTCTAATTGTGCACACAGATGAACTAAATCTAAGGTTACCGGTAAAACCCTGCCTTGAATTTTTAAAATTTCGGAAAATCCTTCAATAGCTTTTAGCCAACTACCACTTTGCTGATACAAAAAAGTTAACAAAAGGTTACCTGCATTATGACCTTCTAATTCTCCCTCTGTAAAACGATTGTTATAAAAAATTTCGCGCAGGTCTAAATAATTATAAGAAGATAATGCCAAAATAACCCGCAAAATATCACCCACAGATAAAATATTAAATTGCTCACGCAAACGACCAGAAGAACCACCTGAATCTGTCACAGACACAATGGAGGTGATTTGAACTTGGGGTAAAAATTTTTTTAAGGCGCGCAAAGTAACAGATTGTCCATTACCTCCGCCGATAGTCACTATTTTCATATAGATAGATATTAGCCTGTTTAAGATAGAAATGTCAATTAAAAACCCCAATCCGTAGATTGGGGGGTATTTCTAGAAAGAACCAGTTACTTCGCGGTAACAAAACTTTCGCATGATGTGGATAATGTACTCATTGTCCCAGGTGGTTACCACCAACATGGAACGGAAACGACTAGGACTACCAAAGGTACGCAGGCGGCTAATATCTAGGTAAGCCGTCTCACCAGTGCCACAGAAGATACTGTAAGGCTCGGAAGTGGACATGAGAACACCATCCTTGGTCCAAGGGCGGTCCAAGGAAATCTCGAAGATCCTTAGAGCCCTTTCTCCCAGGCTGTTCTTGGCAAACTTTACAAAGGCCAGCCAATGAATCCACTCACTGATCTTTTCGCCATTGGCCATGACAAAACCAATAGGTCCATTGCCGTTCTGCAATTCCGAAAGATACAGGGGCCGGGCTGGACCACCAGGCTCTGAGTGATGAAGGAATCTGTCCATATCATCAACAAAGATGTGGCTGTCCAAGAAATTTTCTCGGTAACCGGTCTTACCCAAAAAAGTAGTAAAACGATGGAAGTCATCAGCGGTCACACAAGTCTTTTGAGCTGATGGAAAATCCAATGTCTTGCCCTGGGTAAAAACCGTGTCCAAATCTACACTGTCCAAACTACTCTCTTGGTAGTTGGGCAAGCGCAGATAAAACACACCACTCGGCGAGGCCACAAAAACCGTGCCGGTGATGTAATTCAAGATGACGGAAAAAATCATGGACCCTTTACGCACGCAAGTAATAGAAGATGTGGCCCCGGTAATGTCTGCCGGCGCGCCACCCAACTTTTCCCACACTTGAACCAAGTCTGGTCTTTGGAAAAGCCGACCGATCTTTTCTGTCGGAGCACCCTGAGAAATCTCCACCAGAAGCATCTTCAAAAACTTGGAGCGATCAGTGGGATCAGAAAAGAACATCAGAGGCTGACGCGCTGGGTCGGAGTCAGTTGGCCAACGACGCTTTTCAATCGCATCCAATTCTTCAGTGATCAAAATGGAATGTTGATCATAGGCCCGAAGACGATCAGAAATCACGATTTCTGGCCGTGCAATAGGGGACCTTTTGCAAAGCCTCTGCAGATGATGTTTCCATCAAATGCCGCCAAGCAGTGATAAGAGCATGAATACAGACATCACAATAAGCTCTTTCAATCCCTTGCATGATTCTCTCCTTATTAAAAAAGACCAAGATAAACGTATCTTAGTCCTCATTATTTTAAAAGTCAAACCCTATTCTACTGTCACGCTCTTAGCTAAATTGCGTGGTCGATCTACATCTTTCCCACGCAAAACCGCCATATGATAAGCAAATAACTGCATCGGCACCACAGTTAAAAGTGGAGACAACATTTCACTAGTTTTAGGAATATAAATGATATCATCAGATAATTTTTTAACATCTTCGTCACCTTCTGTCGCAATTAAAATCAATTTTCCGTGACGAGCTTTAATCTCTTCCACATTACTCACCATTTTTTCATATAAACTATCTTTGGTAACAATCGCCATCACTGGACATTTATCATCTATCAAGGCAATAGGTCCATGTTTTAATTCTCCCGATGGCATTCCTTCCGCATGCACATAAGAAATTTCTTTTAATTTCAAGGCTCCTTCCAAAGCAATAGGCGCATTTATGCCACGACCGATAAAATAAAAATCTTCGTAGGCTTTGTACTTCTCGGCGATATTTTTAATCACTTCATTCTGTTTTATGATTTCTTGCATCTTGGCTGGAATTTCTAAAATACTTTTGATAATCAATTTACCCGTAGCTAAAGGCAAATGAGTTAAACGGCCTAGTTGCAAAGCCAAAACCATTAAAATAGCTACTTGGTTAGTAAAAGCTTTAGTAGAAGCCACAGATAATTCTGGTCCGGCGTGGATATAAACCCCACGGCCAGCTTCCCTAGCAATAGTTGAACCTACCACATTTACAATACCCATTACTTTAGAACCTTTACGACGGGCTTCAATCAAAGCCCCTAAAGTATCCGCTGTTTCACCAGACTGACTAATACAAATAGTTAAGGTGTTGTCCTCCACTACGGGATCGCGATATCTAAATTCCGAAGCCACTTCCACATCGGTTGGCATCCAAGCTACATGCTCTAAAATATATTTTCCTACCAACCCCGCATGAAAGGCGCTGCCACATGCAATAATCTTTATTTTTTTTATCTGACGCAACTCTTCATCTGTTAAACGCAAACCTCCCAAATGAGCCACCCCATCATTAGGTACTAGACGTCCGGCCAAAGCATCTTTAAAAGTATTGGGCTGCTCAAAAATTTCTTTTAACATGAAGTGAGGAAATCCACCTTTCTGAGCCTGCTCCTCATTCCATTCAATTTCTTCTGGCGTACGAGCAATTTTTTCATCTTTTAAATTAAAAATCTGAAAATCCTTTGGTGTTAATTCCAAAATTTCTCCATCTTCTAAATAAATGACTTTTTTAGTATGAGGTAAAAGTGGTGAGGCATCAGAAGCAATTAAAAAAGCATCATCAGCCACGCCCAAAACCAAAGGGCTACCTTTCCGAGCACAAATTATTTTATTTGGTTCATCTAAAGAAACAACGGCGATACCATAAGTACCAACAACCAACTGTAAAGCCTTAATTAAAGATCCACGCAAATCTTTTTTATTTGTTTGAGTATAAAAATATTCGATTAAATGGGCCAGAACTTCTGTATCAGTTTCTGAAACAAAATTGTGATCCTTCAAAAACTTTTCTCGCAAATCACGATAATTTTCTATAATGCCGTTATGGACTAAAATAATTCTGCCAGAACAATCAGTATGAGGATGAGTATTAGATTCTGTTACCCCACCATGAGTGGCCCAACGAGTGTGGGCAATGCCCAAGGTTCCAATAAATTCTTGATCTTTTAATTTTTCAACCAAAGAATCTATTTTACCAACAGATTTTTCTTTGAGCACTTCTCCCTTAGCATTAATAACTGATAAACCAGCAGAATCATACCCGCGATATTCTAAACGACGCAAACCATTAATTAATATGGGCGCTAGATTTTTTTCCCCTCCTTCTTTAATAATGTAGCCGATAATTCCACACATAAAAACTAGTTAGGATTGATTGTTTTATCTTACCTTAAATAATAAAAAAAGCAAGGTTACTTTTTACTTCTCTTTCTTCTCCCACCAACCCTGCCAAAGACTTTTCATTGATAGGGCAATAGCTCTATCTTCAATAATAATAGCAGAATACGGACGACGAAAACTAAGCATTGCTACTTTATTTTCAAAAATATTTATTTCCGTATCTAGTTGCAGTTCTTTAAATAATTTTGTTTCTCTTAAATGCTCTTTATCTTTGGCTTGCACTTCCCTACCTTTAGGACCATCTTTGGCTATGCCATAAAAAAATATTTTCTTTTTAGAACGAGTGATGGGCACATACCAAGGAAAATCGGCCGGAAAAGCCTCTAACATTTTTTCATAATCAGAAATTCCATACATTTTTCCACCCACCTCACGAGTATCCAAAAGATCATCCCAACCTTTTTTTAATCCTTCCAGTCCTTCATAGAATCTAACCTTAGGTTTATTGCCTGGCAAATTAAAAATACCCATTAATTCCGGCAAAACAGTTTTAATTTCCTGATAATTTTTCTCGGCGCGCTTACTTAACTCTGTGGGATTTTGGGGTATCAATAAAATCCGGCCGTCTTCTTCAATTTCGCTGATTAGACCTTTTTCTTTTAATGGCCCAA
>JAPLWR010000055.1 GCA_026396495.1 Candidatus Magasanikiibacteriota bacterium
CTTCACGAATTAATGAGTGGAGAGCAAAGGGTAAAAAATAGTTAATTATGTCAATTATTCAAGCGCAAATTGAACCACTGATCCATCTTTCCAATTGTTTTTTTGGTTATTTTCAAGGCGTTTGCTCGTACGACCCAAACAATGCACCAGTTTTCTTTTCGCTTGGGGATGCAGTCGCATCTTTCGGTTTGATCTTTGCAGTTTTTCAGCTGAGCAAAGAATCATGGGAGATAGTATTTAGTATCAGGGAATCTTGGCAGCGTCGTTTATTTTGGTACTTTGGAATTACTGGATTAGTGATGGTAGGTTTTTCTGCTTTTATTAGACAGTTTCCGTCGGGTGTCTTAGAAGCACCATATAATTATCCTATTCTTTATGAATTATTGGGTTTTATTTTTTTTATTAGTGCACAAAAGGGCAGAGAGATTTTATCAAGTTTTATTAAGTGAAATTGCTAGCCCTAGAAAAGATAATTTGGAAGCTAGTGTTAATATTATTGGAGCGAATATTAAAGAAATTTCAAAAGCATTAAAAGGCGTTAGGTGGGTGAGAAGGATGGGTAAGGATGATACGCCATTGAGCGAGGATGAAATTTATGCGAGTTATGCAGAGGGGATAACTAGTGTTATTTTAAGTGATGAAAGAGTGGCCAAATATATTGTTACTGCACGTTTAGATTTTTTATTACATTTTTTGTCAGAGCTAAAAAACAACAATATAAGTCTTGAGCACACTCGTTTTGGTTTGGAAAAAATCTTTGAAGCCTTATTTCAAGAAAAAAATTCTTATTTTTATAGCCAACTTGATTATCGTGGTGTTTCTTTGGCAGCTAATGTTTTTGAAATAATACTATCTGATCCATACTTTATTACTCATTTTAGGGTCTTGGGCGGAGCCCATAATTTTGGCTCATACAATCAGCTAAGTGATAAGTATCTAACCGTTTATTTTAAGGCCTTAGAATATGCGCTAAAGGGTTTCTGGAAAAATAATTGTCCAATCAATATGGGGCAAGAAATATGTAGAGCATTTAGGCAAATCAAAGAGTATTCTCAATCATTGGCATATGCAACTCTGCAAAAAGATAAAGCAAAAGAAGCTATTTCTCGCTTGCAAAAAATAGAATCTTTTTTAGGTCATACTTATATCTGGGATTATAGGGATGCATTAAAAAATAATTTGGTTTCTGACTATGAAAAAGATGTCACGAAGTCGAGTAATTATATGACGAGTGTTAATTACGCTTATGCAGAATGTGTTTATGAATTTATTGAGTCATTGGCTATAGTAAAAGAAGAATATGACGAGCAAGTTAGATTCATTGGAATTACTACAACTATGGAAACAATAGGGGTGAACAGTCAATCTGATAGTGATATTAGTAAAATCCAGGATGTTTTGATTGGTTTAATCTGGGAAAAAATAAATGGTAAATTTATGTCTAATGAGCAGGGTTATTTTCCTGCAGTATTAAGGGTGTATTTAGAAATGGTTGGACTAGAGGTCGGAGATGGAACCAGTGTTGCAGGCCAAGAAAGGAAAAAATTAGTTGAGTTTTTGTACAAATCTATTAAACCAAAAATTTTGAGTGGTGAAAAAATGGCTAACAATAAAACTACTTTTGAAAAAGGTGTATTGCCAAAATCAATAATTTTAAATAGGACAACTGGTAATTTCGAATATGTAATGAGTGGGGGTAGTAATCAAATTATGGAATTAAAAAATAATTTATGAAACCAACAGAATCAAAATCAGTACAAGAAAGAATAATTAAATATGTCACCAAACTCGGCTGGAAGTATGTGCCTCGTTTGGAAAGTGATGCACGGCGTGGTGAAGAATTGTCATATAAAAATGAGCTGTATTATCGTGATCTTTTAATGACCAAACTTAGAGAATTTAATCCTTGGCTTCCAGAGAATTATAATCTACCAATCCCAGCTCCAAGGATAGAAGGTAATCGTCAAATTCTTTTGGCATTGCGTGGTCAGAGTACTGCGTATGACGATAAAGAAAAGCGGGAGCGCAATGTCGTGTTTGTTGATTTTGCTAATCCAGAGCGAAATGTTTTTGAAGTAACTGACGAATTTAGTTTTTCTAACAGTAGATACACCAACAGGCAAGATATTGTTTTCTTAATTAATGGTGTTCCAATTATTGATTTGGAGTGTAAAAATTTAACTACTGCTGAAGGTGTGGATAAAGCACTGGACCAGATTCGTCGGTATCATAGGGAATCGCCGGAGTTGTTGGCAGTTGAGCAAGGTTTTCTTGCTAGTGAAGGTATGCGATTGGAGTATGGTGTTACTTGGAATACAGTAAGAAGAAATATCTTTACTTGGAAGGGTGACAAGGTTGGTGAATTGGAAAACAAAATTAAAACTTTTTTTGAGATTAAGCATATTTTAAACTTGGTGGAAAAGTACATCATGTTTATTGAGAAAGATGAAGTACTTGCAAAATTGGTTCTACGTGAACACCAAGTCAATGCAGTTGAGGTAGTACTTACTCGTGCGCTTAGAGACGAAGCTACAAGAGGTTTGATCTGGCATACCACTGGAAGTGGCAAGACGTTTACTATGATTAAGACCGCAGAATTACTGTTTAGATCCGACGAAGCCGACAAACCTACGGTTATAATGATGTTGGACAGAAACGAGCTAGAAGGGCAAATGGAAAGTAATCTTGCGGCTGCAGGACTTAAGAACGTTCGTAAAGCAGAAAGTATTGCGGATTTGGTAGACATTCTTCGTTCTGACTATCGCGGTATTGTCATTACCATGATCCACAAATTTCGTGGTTTGCCAGCAGATTTAAACACGCGAAAGAATATATATTGTTTGCTCGACGAAGCGCATAGAACTACAGGAAGCGACCTAGGCACGTTTGTGATGGCTGCCATGCCAAATGCTACCTTTATTGGTTACACTGGTACACCAATCGACAAGGCACAGTACGGTAAGGGAACTTTCAAAACTTTTGGCGTAAACGATGCCAAAGGGTATTTGCATAAGTATGGTATTAGTGAAAGTATCGCGGATGGCACAACTTTACCATTATATTACAGTCTTGCACCAAACGAGATGTTGGTTCCGAAAGAAACACTTGAAAGAGAATTTTTAAATTTAGCAGAGGAACACGGTATTGCTGACATTGAAGAACTTAACGCTGTTTTGGAACGAGCAGTAAATACTAGAAACTTTTTAAAAGGTCAGGGTCGTATTGAGAAAGTTGGTAAGTTTGTGGCTGATCACTTTAAACAATATATTGATCCAATGCACTATAAAGCATTTTTGGTGGCTGTGGATCGTGAAGCCTGTGCCTTGTATAAAAAAGAATTAGACAAGTACCTTCCACCAGAATGGAGCGAAGTCGTCTACACCGGCAACAATAATGATTCTGAGTTGCTAAAAGAATTTACACATGATGAACAGAAAGAGAAAGAGATTCGCCGTGACTTTGCCAAGTTCGGCACGAACCCAAAAATATTAATTGTTACGGAAAAATTATTAACTGGTTACGATGCACCAATTTTATATTGTATGTATTTGGATAAACCACTGAGAGACCATACTTTGCTTCAAACCATTGCTCGTGTTAATAGACCATATGAAAATTGGGAGATGAAAATGGTAAAACCACATGGCTTTATTCTGGATTTTGTTGGTATCTTTGATAAGCTAGAGAAGGCATTGTCTTTTGATAGTGACGAGGTAAATGCGATTGTTAAAGATTTGTCATTATTAAAAATTCGCTTTGTCGATAAACTAACAGAGGAAGCCAAGCCATACTTTGATTTACTTGTAGGCCCATTTGATGACAGGTTAGCAGGTGTTTTGATTGAACATTTTCGGGATGAAGAAAAACGCAAAGCATTCTTTAAATTGTATAATGAGATTGAGATGCTGTACGAAATAATTTCTCCAGATGCATTTTTACGACCGCATATTGATAGCTACATTACGCTTTCAAGTGTCTACCAAGTAGTTCGTAATGCTTACACCAAGCAGGTGCATATTGACCGTGAATTTCAAAAGAAAACTTCAGAATTAGTGCAGGAGTATATTCAAAGCAGTCCAATTAAACTTGGCACGGAATTAGTAAGGCTCGATGAAAAAGGTATTGCCATAATTAGAGACAGGAACCAACCGGATGAAGTTAAAGTAATTAACTTAATTAAAAGCATCCAAAAGTTGGCTGAAGAGAAAGCAAATGATCCTGTGCTT
>JAPLWR010000066.1:0-1517 GCA_026396495.1 Candidatus Magasanikiibacteriota bacterium
CGCTGCTCTACCGCTGAGCTATCCCCGAATAAGCTTGAACGATAAAAAGTATAGCATGATTGAAAAAGACTGTCAAAAAGAGTATGATAAAGAGAAAATATGCGTGAAAGAAACTGGCATGAACTATTTGAAATAGGCATCTTAATCAAAACCATTAATGGAGTTTTAGAACTAATTGCTGGCTTAGGATTATTATTCCTTAATGGAGCCTTCTTTAATCAAGCTATTTTAACCTTATTTAGACAAGAACTTTTAGAAGATCCACAAGATTTTTTAGTTAATAAAATCGCTTCTTTTTTCGCTACCCTATCTGTTAGCACCCAAAATTTTGCTGCTATTTATCTGCTTTTCCATGCAGCCATAAAATTTTTTATTGCCTTTTCTCTATACAAAGAAAAACTTTGGGCCTATTCCGTATCTCTATGGATTATGGCTTCATTTTTTATCTACCAAATTTATCACCTCAGTCATAAATTTTCCGTTTTTCTTTTGGTCCTAATGATTATAGATTTTTTATTTTTTTTAATCATCCGGCACGAATATAAGTATAAACGCGCCCACCCCCACACCAAATTCTAACTAAATCAAAAAGCCTCCCTAATCAGGGAGGCTTTTATAATATTTAATAATCTCTTAATTTCTCAATGGCCGCGATACCTTTAATTCTCTCTAAAGCTTTAGCCTCAATCTGACGAATACGCTCACGAGTAACATCAAATTCTTGACCCACTTCTTCCAAAGTATGTGACACTCCATCTCCTAAACCAAAACGCATTTCTAAAATCTTTTGCTCTCTAGGAGATAAATCTTTAATTGCATCAATTACATAGTCTTTAAGCAAGCGTAAAGCAGCCGAGCGATCTGGGGAAACATTTTTTACATCTTTGATAAAATCTTCCAGGGTAGAATCTTCATCGCTGTCACCCACGGAAGTTTCCAAAGAAACAGTTTCTTGAGAAATTTTTAAAATATGTGACACTTTTTCAATATCCTCACCCATTTCAGCGGCAATTTCTTCTGGAGTAGGTTCACGTCCCAAATCTTGAATCAACTGTCTGGAAATTGTTTGAACACGATTGATATTTTCTACCATGTGAACAGGAATACGAATGGTACGAGACTGATCAGCCAAGGCACGAGTGATGGCCTGTCTAATCCACCAAGTAGCATAAGTAGAAAACTTATATCCACGACGATAATCAAACTTCTTCACTGCTTTAAACAAACCAATGTTACCCTCCTGAATTAAATCCAGTAAGGATAGTTGTTTACCCACAAATTTTTTAGCAATGGAAACCACTAAACGCAAATTAGTTTCAATCAATCTTTTTTCCGCTTCTTTATCTCCCACTTCTTTACGTTTAGCTAAAGAAACTTCTTCTTCACCTGTTAACAAAGCAATCTTACCAATTTCACGCAAATACATTTGAATAGAATCACTAGATAACTCATCTAAGTCCACAGAGGCACCAGATTTAGCCTCTGTTTGATAAGAAACTTTACTTAACAAATCTTTC
>JAPLWR010000066.1:1522-3218 GCA_026396495.1 Candidatus Magasanikiibacteriota bacterium
TCTTTTCAACAGACCCCATTAAAAGAGTTTCTTTAGTTTCTAAAACCGAAACATTATTAGCCTCAGCAGTATCTAAAAAATCCTCATAAAGGTCTACATGATTTTCTAAATAAGGAAAAACTTGCAAAATTTCCGTCTCGGTTAAAAATCCGCGCACTCTACCTTTTTTAATTAAACTTTGTAAGGCCTCAGGAATTGGTGGGGTAACTTTAAGAGGGGGGAATAATTCTGTTTGTTTAGGGCCCTTTTTTTGTAATAACTTTTTAGAAATCTTAATTTTGCCAGTTTTAATTTTTTTCTTAGCTACAACAACTTTTCTTTTTAACTTGGCAACTTTTTTTATTACTTTTTTTAAAACTTTCTTTTTTAAGACTTTTTTAACCTTAAGCTTAGCAACTTTTTTAATTGCTTTTTTTACAATTGTCTTTTTCATTTTCTTTTTCATAATGTCGAGCTTGGATTAAAGAAGGTCTTTAAATGTTTGCATTAGAGATTTAATTTTTTCTTTATCGCCCATCTTTTCTGCTTGGCGCATTTCTTCCTCAATATTTCTACGAATGTTCCCATTATACCACAAATTCAAACCATTGGTTAGAAGTAGGAGTTCTTCTGCTGCCTCTTTTTGGCTTAAATTAGAATATTCTTTGTCATATAATAACCCCAAAATATCCACCATTTGACAAACCCCTTCTTGGCCATTCCAAGCCTTAAAACTGTGGATAAGTACCTCAAAATCACTCTTAGGGACTTCGGCCGTATTATAGAACAAAACTAGACTTTCGTATAGACTAGACAGTTCTGGCGATAAAATTGCCTTGGCGTTTAAAGTATCAATGGTAGTTTTTAAAAAAACAGGCCAATGTAAAATAATAGCTAATAATTTCTCAGCACCCAATCTTTCTTTACCTTTTTTATCTTCAACTTGAGATGGCATCTTAGTTTTTTCAGGTGTTGGTGGCAATCCCTTAAAAGCTCTCATTTTTTCGTAAAGTATTTCATATTTAATATCTAAAATACTGGCCAATTTTTTAATCCAAAAATCTTGTTCTACTGCATCTGGTAATTGTTTAATTTTTTCTAGTAGGGCCGTAGAAATTTTACCCCGTACTTCTGGATCATTTAAATTTTGCCCAGCTAAAATACTGGAAAAAAAATAATCCATAATCGATTGCGCGCCGTCCACGGCTTTTTGCCAAACTGCTGGATCTTTTTTTAAACATTCATCTGCATCTTTAGCAAAATACTTCGCAATAGTAACGATTTTAATTTTCATTCCTTCCAATAACGCTAATTCAATTCCGCGGGCTGTAGCGTTTTGCCCGGCAGTGTCCACATCAAAAGCAATATACACATTATTAGTAAATCTTTTTAATAATTTAATTTGATCCCTAGTCAAAGCAGTACCAGATGACGCCACTGTATTAGTTAAACCAAATTGGTGGCTCGCCGCCACATCCATTTGCCCCTCCACAATAATAAATTTGTCTTGTTTTCTAGCTTCTTGCTTGGCTTTATCCAAGGCATAGATAATCCGACCCTTATCAAAAACAATTGTTTGGGGAGTATTTACATATTTACCACCGGCTTCTGGATTGTCATGTAAAATACGGCCAGTAAATCCCACCACATTACCATGAACATCATTAATGGGAAACATAATGCGATCACGAAAACGATCATAATATCCCCCACCATC
>JAPLWR010000066.1:3238-3638 GCA_026396495.1 Candidatus Magasanikiibacteriota bacterium
CCCCACCATCTTTTTTAATAGTCAGTCCAGCTGCCACAATATCATTAATTCCAAAACCTTTCTTAATTAAAAAACTGGTCAATAAATCCCATTCTTCTGGAATGTAGCCAATTAAAAAATCTTCAGTAATCGTTTTAGAAACTCCACGCTTTTTAAATAGATACTCCCTAGCTTCCTCAGCTTTAGGATAATCCATTAAAATTTTATGATAAAACTTGGCGGCTAATTTTAAAATATCTAAAATCCTGTTACGTTGACTGGCATCCATCTCACCTTTAAATTCTGGCAACTTCACTCCTGCTTTATCAGCTAATAATTTTAGAGCCTCGGGAAATTCCAAATTTTCCATCTTCAACAAAAACTCAAAAATATCTCCGCCAATGTTGCAACCAAAACAATG
>JAPLWR010000015.1 GCA_026396495.1 Candidatus Magasanikiibacteriota bacterium
CTAATGGAGATGGCAGATAATCAATCACGGCGTCCAACATAAATTGTACGCCTTTGTTTTTTAAAGCACTTCCACAAAGCACTGGCACAATTTCAAATTTCACCACGGCTTCACGTAAAACTTTTTTTAATTCTGGCACTGGAATATCTTCACCATTCAAATATCTATTCATCAAACCTTCATCATTTTCACAAATTTTTTCTACTAATTCAGAGCGATATTTTTCAGCTAATTCTTTCATCTCAGCAGGAATTTCTGATTCTTGAATATCCTTACCAGCCTCATCCATGTACATTTCTGCTTTACGATTTAATAGATCAATAATACCTTTAAAATTGGCTTCAGTACCAATAGGTAATTGCAAAGGGATGGCATTTTTTGTTAGACGTTCATGGATAGATCTGACGTCAGCAAAAAAGTCAGCACCCATGCGGTCTAATTTATTAATAAAACAAATACGAGGCACATTATAGTCATCAGCATAGCGCCAGTTGGTTTCTGATTGTGGTTCTACACCAGCTACACCATCAAAAATAACCACAGCGCCATCAAGCACACGCAAAGAGCGCTTTACTTCTACAGTAAAGTCAATGTGGCCCGGAGTATCAATTAAGTTAATACGACAATCTTTCCAAAAACAGGTGGTGGCAGCTGAAGTGATAGTAATACCACGTTCTTTTTCCTGCTCCATCCAATCCATGGTGGCCGCACCCTCGTGAACTTCACCAATCTTATGTTTTTTACCGGTAAAAAACAAAACACGCTCGGAAACAGTAGTTTTTCCTGCGTCAATATGAGCAATAATACCGATATTTCTGGTTTTTTCTAGTGAATAATCTCGAGGCATAATAAATTGATTGACTGAGTTTTAAAAGACGCAAAAAATGCGCCTTTTTTTAAATTAAATTCTACCTGGCAAAATGAGCAAAAGCTTTGTTGGCTTCGGCCATGCGCAAAACATCCAATTTTTTCTTGATTGCTTCACCTTGATTTTCTGAGGCGGCAACTAATTCATTAGCTAATTTTTCTGCCATTGGTTTACCTTTTACTTTTCTAGCAGCTTCAAGAATCCATCTAAAAGCCAAAGAATTCTTTCTCTCCCCTCTTACTGGCATTGGCACCTGATAATTGGCACCACCAACACGACGAGATTTAGTTTCTACAGTTGGGCCAATATTTCTGATAGCTTCTTCAAAAACTTCCAAAGCATCTTTTTTAGTTTTGGCGGCAACTCTCTCTAAAGCTGTATAAACAACCTTCTGGGCAACGCTTTTTTTGCCCTTCTTCATGACATAATTGATAAATTTAGAAACTACCAAGTTATTATACTTTAAATCTGGTAAAATTTCTCTTTTTGGTGCTTGTTTTCCTCTCATATATTATTATTTAGCTCTTTTAGCGCCGTATAAAGAACGGCCACGTTTGCGGTCTGCTACGCCTTGGGTATCAAAAACTCCACGGACAATATGATAACGAACACCAGGCAAATCTTTAACACGACCACCACGAATTAAAACGATAGAGTGCTCTTGTAAATTGTGACCAATACCTGGAATATAAGCTGTAACTTCCATACCATTAGACAATCTGACCCTGGCGATTTTACGCAAAGCAGAGTTAGGTTTTTTAGGAGTCATGGTAGTAACCTTTAAGCACACGCCACGTAAAAATGGTTTGGCATTGACAGGAGAAGTTTTTTTACGGTGTAAAGTATCTAAACCAAAATGCATGGCAGGGGCCTTGCTTTTCTTTTTGATGCTTGTACGTCCTTTTCTAACTAATTGATTGATTGTTGGCATAAATTAAAATACAATTTAAAAACAAAAGAGATTTCTCTTTATCTCTGCGGACAACTCTAATTAATAATATTGGGGATTTAGCAGCTTCCCCTTTTCCACAAAGCTTGAGAATAGTATATAGAAAAAGTGAAAGTCTGTCAATAGCCGGTATTTGAAGCAAAAATAAACATAGACACCTGTCTTTTAAAAGAAAAAATCTGAATTAATATAAATCATCAATTTCCCAGTTATTTTTCTTAATAGCCTGATCAATAAAATCACTTGGAGTTAAATATAAGACTGGTAATTTATACTCTGAATTAATTGGTATATTAATGATTTTTTTGCCGACAAGCTGATCTCTAGATTTAACAGGGAAAATAAAAAAATTATTAAGATTTTTCAAGGAATAATCGCGAAGATATTTTTTAGTATTTTTTTGAAGAGAAGGATGTCCGATAACTAAATTTACTTTTTTATTTAATAGATATTCTAAAGTGGCAATTTTCTGATGACCAGGTCTTTCGCTAACATTAAAACCTTCTTTAGCAATCCACCTGTCATTTAATCCTAACATATCAACTGTTTTCAAATGTGAAAAATAAGGTATAGCTCCGGCGGGCGCAACAGCAATAACCATATTTGGATCAAGAAAAAAATTATCACCCAAAACCTTTCCAACTTGCTCCCAATTTTCTTCTGGTTTTTTAAGATGCCCTTGTAAATCAGCCACTGATTCTATTTCATTTATATAACTAAAAGGAAAAAAGAACCCCCATGCGCCAAAGACCGCCAAAATAATAAGAGTGGGATAAGTAAAATTAGCTTTAAATAGATTCTGAATTATCCAAAAAATAAAGATAAAGATAAGGGGCAAAATTGGCACCAAAAATCTAAATTCCATAAAATCCCCCCCAACTTTAATAATATAAAGCAACCACAAAAATACAATGGATAAAATAACTAAAAGATTAGAGTCCTTTCTAATTTTTTTAATAAAAAGAATCGCTAAAAAAGGAAAAATTAAAAGCCAATAATAAACAGAAAAAGCGTACAAATAAAACAAGCCCCTCACCCAAGAAGTAGTTAGGCTTACTTTAGCGTAAAAAGTGTTGGGTAAAATATCACCATAATAAAATACTTTCCAAGCCAACCAGAAACCCACCAACAATAAAAATGGCAAAAGTAAACAACTTAATTTAAAAATCTTTTTTGATTCATCAGATTTTTTAATAAGAGAGACTATAGAAATTAAAAAAAGTACTGCTACTAAAATCAAGGAATCCAATCTGGTCAAAACAGCCAAGGCGGAAAAAAAAGAAAGAGTCAACAAATCACTAAATGACCAATTACGACTGACAAACATTCGCAAAAATAAATAACTACAAAGTGTAAACAAAAAAGATTGTAAAGATGTTTCTAACCCGCCAGTAGCATAAGAACTAAAAGTAAAATTAAGCCCTAAAAACAAAACTGTTAGATAAGACACCCAACGAAACTTTAAAACTAAGAGGGATAATTTAAAAGTAAAAAATAAATTTAAAATAAAAAAAATAATACCAAGCCCCCAAGAAAAATGGATTGGATTAATTTTAAAATATAATGGGATAGACAAAAGTAATGTCCACAAAAAATTAGTATATCCCTCAACTCTTTCTCCTTTTTTCCAAACCAAACCCCAGCCTCTAACTAAGTTATCGGCGTAACGCAAGGAAATATAAGCATCATCTTGAAAAAAACGATGAAAAAATGCCAAAAAGGCTAACCCTACAATGGTTAGCCCTAAAATAATTTTAAAATTTCTTTCCCAAAATCCAAAACTCATATTATCTTAAGTAGCCCAAACCTCAAGTTTTATCTATAATTTTAATCTTGGGTTTATATTTACTTCTTTTAAATCCTAAATTTAATTCCGCACGTTTAAGAAAACCCGCTCTTGTACTACCACCTGGCCCATGAATTTCCTTATGCTTTCTTTTAGCCCGTGACTCCCCTTTTATCTTGAGAAGATGTACTGGCATATTTTTTAATTAACCAACCATCAATTTAAAAATCCCAGAAATGATTGGCTGAATAATTTGAAAAGCGAAAAAAATAAAAAACAACAAAATAAAAAACCCATTTTTTTCCAAGAAAAATTTTATTTTGTAAAACCTGTCTGGCAATACAGCAAACAAAATTTTTGATCCGTCAAGCGGTGGGATAGGTACTAAATTAAAAACTGCGAGTAAAATATTAGCATAAACTATAATGGCAAAAAAGGTAGACAAAACAGAAACAAAAGGAGCTCCTGTCAAAGTTAACCAGGGGGTGGCGCCAGATCCCATTATTCTAATAAACATGGCAAAAATACCTGCCACCACTAAATTGGAAATTGGCCCAGCTACGCCCACCAAAGCAGTCCCCCACTTTTGGTCTTTTAGATTATAGGGGTTAAAAGGAACTGGTTTAGCATAGGCAAAAATAAAGCTCCCACCAGAAACCAAATACAAAATAATAGGCAAATAAATTGTGCCCCATTTATCAATATGCGCCAAAGGGTTTAAAGTTAGCCTTCCAGCATATTTAGCAGTAGGATCCCCCAACATATAGGCCATCCAACCATGTGAATATTCATGAATGATTGAAGATGGAACAATGATCAGAAAGAAGAAGACTAAAGAGATAATATCCATACAAACTTGACAATTAATCTATTTATCTATATTCTATACGTAATATACATTTATTACATTAAACTTTTAAATATGTCCAGAAGATGTGAAACATGCGGTCGCGGTCCAACCGCCGGCGCCTCTAGAAGCCATTCTAACGTCAAGACCAAACGTCGTATACAAATTAATTTGCAATCTAAGAAAATTGACGGGGTCAGAACCAAAGTGTGCACCAAATGCATCAAAACTTTGGCTAAAAACGCCCGCTAACTTGTTGTGGCAAAGTCTTTTTAAGTAAAGACACGGTATTAGTAAAATCTCTACAACGGCTGGGATCTCCCATTGTAATGGAATAATAGATTCGGCCGTTTTTTTGTATTACCATGGCTAGATTATTTTTAGCTTCATCTAAATAACCAGTTTTACTAGCTAAAATAGAAAAATCTGTTTTTTGATTAAGTAAAGTATTGGTATGTTTAAAACGATGATGTATTTTTTTTCCCTTAATAGTGATGACATCAAATTCATAAACAGTTGTCTCCATTACTTCTCTTAACTCTGGATGCTGATAAATCTCTTCTAACAACTTAGCTTGCTCAGCTGAAGTAGAAACGTTTTTGGGAGAGATTCCACTAGTATCAACATAGATTGTTTTTCCCATCCCCAAAACTTGGGCTTTAGCATTCATTTTAGCTACAAATTCTTCTTCAGTTAGGTTAGTGGCCTCAATCAACATTTTAGGTGGTTCATTAACCGACCCTATCAACATACTATTTAATAATTCTCGCACAGTTAAAGAATCACCTTTTTTTAATTTTAAATAATTTCCATAAACAAAGTGCTTCTGAGGGTTATAAACAACTACATCATTCCAATCTTTAGTTATATTCTCAATCAAGATAAGAGCTGTCATCATTTTGGTTAAAGAAGCGATTGGTACAACCTTATCAATATTTTTACTTTGCAAACTTTGACCAGATTCATCGGCCACAAAATAAGTTAATATTTTAGCATAACCAGGTTGAACAACTTTAACAATCGGTTTTTTTGTCACCACTACTTTTTTAGCTGTGGCCGCCCAACTATCATTAACAAAAATAAATTGACTGACTATCAAAACAAAAATAAAAAAAATTAAGGAAGTTTTTTTAATTTGATGCATATAATTTTTTTAATTATACCACAACTTAATCATTCTCCCAATAAAAATAAGGTCTTCTCTTGACAAAATGGCTAATCTATGATACTTTTCAAACAACAACTTGCGAGGTTTCTAACATGGACAGAGCGACGGCCCATGAGTTGATCACCACCAGAGCCCAAGAAAAGGGACTGACTCTGGCTAAGTGCCAAATCGTGGAAAGGACCGACCCAGGGGACGGCGACCGTCTGTGGTTGCTCATTGCTCCCGACGGAACGGAGATGCGGGAATATTTCGACCCCACCCAACTGACCGCCCCTCCTCCCACCAAGTAAACACGATCAACATAGAAACTCCCACCCACCAAGGCGTAACCGGCCTTGGTTTTTTTAAAAAAAAGAGAAAGCTGTTCAAGCCTTCTCTGGTTGGTTTTGTTACTTACGAGACATAGATCTCTTGCGGATGAAAAGTTCAAACCTTTCAAAGAAAGGAAGGTAAAGTCCCAGAAGATCCAGGGGGGTAGCATAGGTATATTGAATTA
>JAPLWR010000082.1:0-4869 GCA_026396495.1 Candidatus Magasanikiibacteriota bacterium
AATTTTTTTTCTATCAATTATCTTCATTGGCTCAATATACTCTAATTGTGGGGAAAAGTAAAGATTACTTATTCTAGTTTTAGTCCTGCTGTAGTATATTTATTGCTGGCATTCCAAAGCATCCAACCGTCAGGTGAATTTTTTTCCACTTCATCTATCTGGGCTCTAATTTTAGTGGCATCATATTGAGCGCCTAAATTAAAGGCTTGAAGCCAGGGTCTAAATTTAGCTCGTCGCCCTTCAAAAAAAGGTAGGCCTTTTTTTATCCCATAAGCGATAATTTCTTGAGGGTGATCAGCCGGGTTGCTAAAATTTAAGTGACCAGGATAATAATGAGATGGATACATCATGGGGGAAATATAATCCACCTCATCAACAGCATCAATAATTCTTTGGCCAACACCTAAATCATCCGTATGTTCCATGGTTAAACCAAATAAATCTAAAGATGTCCAAATATTTTCTTTAGACATTTCTTGGTTACGGTAGTGTCCATCACTAGGAAAGCGTACATAATCAAAATTTATTTCATCAAATCCTAATTGAGCTGCTTCTTGAGCAATGGACATATTATAGCGCCAAACATAAGTATTACTCATATCAACCCAGGCTAATCTCATATTATCCCGCCAGAGGGCACCATTTTTATTTTTTAGAGCCCATTCAGGGCGTTTTTCTGCTAGGATAGGGTCTTGAAAGACCGTTTGTCTGGCAATTACATAAATTTTTTGATCATGTAATTGTTTTATTAGCTCAGGTAGATTTTTGATACGTACATCTTTTAAACCTAGTTTGTTAGCTAATTCTACTTGGGTATCATAAAGCACCAAGCCACTGTAATCCTTAATATCAATCACTACGGCATTTAATTCCGTTTTATTGACCAAATCTATAATACTCTCCATTTTTTTAGAGTTACCAGCAGAATAGGCTGTTAAATAGATTGCTTTAACTGTTTGCGCTGGAGTTTTTTCTTTTTTAGTATTTTCTGGTGGAGCCACTGTCACAGCTATTTCAGTTTCTTTTATTTGAGCTTTAGTTATTTGCCATTGCCACAAAACAAAAGAGATAGCTGTACAGCTAAAGATAATAAAGAAAATTAGACCTTTGTTGGCCCCGTGTTGAGTCATAATGTGGGATAAAGAGGAAAGTTTTTAGTTAGTTCTAAAACTTCTTTTCTGATACTTGATAAAGAATCTTCATCTTTGTAATTAGTAATAGCCCTGTCTATCCAATTAGCTATCATTTGCATTTCTTTTTCTTTCATTCCTCTAGTGGTAAGAGCTGGTGTGCCCAATCTTATACCTGATGGATCCATTGGAGATCTAGGATCGTCTGGCACCATGTTTTTATTAATTGTTATTCCAGCTTTATCTAAGGCAATTTGCGCTTCTTTGCCGCTAACTCCTTTATTGGTTAGATCAATTAAAAGCAGGTGATTGTCTGATCCGCCAAAACAAAGAGTGTAGTTTTTGGCCAGCAACTCTTTTTCTAAGATTTTGATATTTTTCTTGATTTGCAAAACGTAATCTTTAAATTCTGGTTGTTGAGCTTCTTTAAAAGCCACGGCTTTGGCGGCAATATTATTTTCATGGGGACCACCCTGGAGACCAGGAAAAACAGCCTTATCAATTTCTTTGGCAAATTTTTCTTTACACATGATCATTCCACCCCGAGGTCCACGCAATGTTTTGTGAGTAGTGGTGGTCACGATGTCAAAAATTGGTACTGGGTTATTCATGACACCTCCAGCTATTAATCCAGCAATATGAGCAATGTCCGCCATGGTAATTGCTCCTACTTCATCAGCGATGTCTTTTATTTTTTGATATTCTATTTCCCGTGAGTAGGCTGAGTAACCAACTAAAATTATTTTAGGTTTATGTTCTAAGGCCATGGTTCTTAAATTGTCCAAATCAATAAGACCTTGGGCGTTGGTTTTATAACGAACAAAATTAAAAATTTTAGCCATATAAGTAACAGGATGTCCGTGGGTTAAATGTCCGCCGTGTGATAAATCCATTCCTAAAACAGTATCGCCTGGTTTTAACAAAGCAAAGTAAACGGCAATATTAGCTGGCGCTCCAGATAGAGGTTGAACATTAACGTGCTCAGCACCAAATAATTGTTTGGCTCTGTCAATTGCTGATTGTTCTACTTGGTCTACAAAATCACAACCGCCGTAGTAGCGTTTGCCAGGGTACCCTTCTGAGTATTTATTGGTGAGAACTGATCCTAAAGCTTGAAGTACTGCTGGAGAAACAAAATTTTCCGAAGGTATCATTTCTAATGTTTCTTCTTGTCGTGCCTTTTCGCTTTGGATTGATTTAAAAATTTCTTCGTCAAAATCTTGAAGATTATTAGTATACATATTTTTGGCTTAAATGAGATTAATTTAAAGGATTAAGCCAAGAAACTTATGACATATTTTTGCTTTATTTTAAGCTATTTAGTTCTTTATATTTTAGCACTCTATTGACAGTTTAGGCAAATACTGTTAACTTAAAAAAGTACACACCCCAATGGAGGCGGCTTTCTTTAGACGACGAGGAGTGGAGGTATGGATGTACCACAGAGAACTGTAGTCTCTGATCACGCTTTGGCAAGGTTTTTCAAACATTCGGCTAAGATGGGCCGGTGCTACTCTAGTGAATTGGAGGCCAGAGAAGATCTTTTGGAAAGATTCAAGCGTAGTCAATTCATAGATACTACCTTTCTACGGCAAGGAGAGAAACGACGTCTCAGGTACCCCGATTCTTTGAATTTTTTGGAAGACAAAGAGGGGACAAAGACCCCCATGATTTTTATCGGTAAAAGTACCACCGATTATCGTCATCGTCAAGTTTTGCTCATTATTACTTGTTTTCCTTTCAAGGGTGGCAGTGCTGGTCGTAGTAAACCCAAGACCCGAGATGACCGCGCCAGGTCAAAGAGAAGGTGGAAGAATTTGATTCAAGAAACAGGTGAAACAACGGAGGAGTAAAAACGCTAACAATAAACCATAGTCACAAAAAGGCCTGCTAACACAGGCCTTTATTTTTTTACTTTATTTGATTGTCTAAAACTTCATTAACTAGCTTATCCGCTTCTTTGTTTTTTTCTCTGGGAATGTGCTTGAAAGAGATTTTTTTAAAACTAAGAGAAAGATTATGAATTTTTAAATAAAGGGGAGCTAATTCCTGATTTTTCATTTTATATTCATGGTTGAGTTGTTTAACCATGAGTTCGCTATCAGCAAAGCATTGTAATTCCGTCCCACCTATTTCTTCAGCTTTTTTTAAAGCCAGAACCAAAGCTCTATATTCTGCTTGGTTATTTGTTGTTTCGCCAAGATACTCTCCAAAAGTAGCCACAACTTTATTTTGGGCGTCTTTAATAACTATTCCCGCTGCCGCTGGTCCGGGGTTGCCTCTGGCGCCTCCATCGGTAAAAATAAATAATTGCATAAGAAAAGATTAAATTTTATGGTTGGCTTAATTTTAAATCAGCAATTTTTAATTGTAATTCACGGTTACCGTTCCATTGATTAATGGAAACTTCAAAAACCACATCCACTAGATCTCCTGGTTTTAAAAATTCACACCAATTTTTACCCACTTTGTTTTCATCACCAAAATTAAAACCAATCATTTTTCTGTGGGTAGTTGAATTGTGTTTAACTAATAATTTCAAGTGCTTTCCGTTGTTGCCCACTGACTCCACACAGGCTAAAGTTATCCCTTCGGCCAGGTACTTTGGTTCAGGGTTGTTTTGACCAAAGGGTTCAAATTTTTCTAATAGATCAAATAAGTCCCAATTAATATCTTCTAGTTCAACTTTTGCGTCGATGTGGAGAGTGGAAATTATTTTTTTGTCTTTTTCTTCTGATTCAATTAAGGCCGAAAATTGTTTTTTAAATTCACCAAAATTTTGGTCATCAGAATTTTTTAAAGTAAATCCACAAGCCTGTGGATGTCCTCCATATTTTTCAAAGAGATCACCTAGTTCTACCATTCTTTTCATTATGTCCACTTCTTCTATACTGCGTCCTGATCCATGAATTTTTCCTTCTTTTCTGGTCATGACAATTGCTGGTTTGTAAAATTCATTACATAATTTGGAAGCAATTAAACCAATCAAACCAATTGGCCAGTTATCTTTTAAAATAAAAATTACAGCCGTTTTTTCTTGCTTTGTGTCGGCAATTTGGGCTTTAGCTTCATTAAACATTTTTTCAGTAATTTGTTGGCGTTCTTTATTGTTAGCATCAAGCTCTCTGGCTAATTCTTTAGCGTCGTCATCATCTTTGGTTGTAAGTAATTGGAAAGCGCCATTGGCGTGCTTCACCCGGCCCGCAGCATTAATTCTAGGGGCAATTTGGTAACCAATGTTAGTGGTATTTAGAAGGGGGGGTGTTGAGAGGTTTTTATTCTTACCTAAATTGGCTATTTCTAAAAGATATTTTAAGCCAAGATGTTTTGTCTTATTTAAAACAATTAATCCATATTTAGTAAGAGTGCGGGATTCGCCAGTCAACGGTACCATGTCAGCTACAGAAGAAATAGCTACTAAATCCAAAAGCCATTTTTCAAAATTTTCCAATTTTATTTCCTTTTCCACCCAATGGGTTTGGGCTTGTGGATTTTTAATTAAGGCTTGAATCAATTTAAAAGCCACTCCTCCTCCAGATAATCCTTTGTCCGGGTAAGTTTCACCAGGAACTTTGGGGTGGATAATAGCATCAGCCAGAGGCAAAATTTCCGGTACATTATGGTGGTCAGTAATTATCACATCCACACCTTTGGTTTTAGCTAAGCAAACCTCGTCTTTATTAGAAATACCGCAATCGCAAGAAATTAAAAGGTTGGTGCCGGCGGCCGCAATAATATC
>JAPLWR010000082.1:4879-6486 GCA_026396495.1 Candidatus Magasanikiibacteriota bacterium
AATAATATCTATAGTATTTTTGTTTATCCCATAACCATCCAATTCTCTGTCAGGTAAAAAAACATCTATGTGCTTGGCGCCTAAAGCTTTGAGAGTGGTGACGATAATGGCCGAGGCACAAACACCATCGGCATCGTAATCTCCATGAACAATAATTAATTCATTCTTATCAATAGCCTGGTAAATCCTTTTAACGGCTTTTTCCATATCTTTAAAAAGATAAGGATCATGAACGTCTTTGGAATAATCAGGATATAAAAATTCATCTATTTTTTCTTGAGTTGTTATGCCGCGGTTATGAAGTAATTGCAAAACTGTTTCTGGAATTTCCGGAAATTGTTTTTTTGTCTCCTCACTAATAGTAGTAGCTAATTGCCAAAGTTTTTCCATGAAATTATTTTAAAGCCGGTGAAACAGTCCAAGCTAACATAGTAAATACTATTATAACGGTTAAAAACAGCCAGAAAAGTTTAATTAATTTTCTTTTTTTCATAAGTGGTTATTTTTTTAAAATTGCTAGATAAGTTTCACTAGGTATTTCCACGTGTCCTTTGGATAACATTTTCTTTTTTCCAGCTTTTTGTTTTTTCAGTAATTTCATTTTGCGGGTCCAGTCACCACCAGACATTTTTGCCAATACATCTTTACGCATAGCAGGAATTCTTTCCGAGGCAATAATTTTACTTCCTACGGCTGCTTGAATTTTTATTTCAAACATTTGACGAGGCAAACTTTCTTTTAATTTTTCCACGATAGAACGACCCACGCGGTAAGTCTCATCTTCATAAACTAAAGAAGCCAGAGCTTCTACCTCCTCTTCGGCTACAAAAATATCTAATTTAACAACGGTGGCCTTGTGATAATCTGCTATTTCGTAATTTAAAGAGGCGTATCCGGAAGAAGCACTTTTTAAGCGATCATAAAAATCAACTAAAATTGAAGCTAAAGGCATTTGATAATGCAAAATGACGCGATTAGCTTCTAGATATTCGGTGGTTTTGTAAGTGCCATGTTTTTCTTCAATTAGTTGCATGATGGCCCCAATATATTCTTTAGGTGAGACAATATCAGCGTTTGCCCAAGGTTCCTCAATCATTTTAATGTAAGTAGGGTCAGGAAATTCTTGGGGGCTTTTGATAATAATTTTTTTACTATCAGTTTTGGTTATTTGATAAGCAACAGAAGGAACAGTAACAATTATTTCTAGGTTGTATTCTCTTTCTAAGCGTTCGCGAAAAATATCTAAATGAAGTAGTCCTAAAAATCCGCAACGAAAACCAAAACCCAGAGCAGAGGAGTGCTCGGCTTCAAAACTTAAAGCAGCGTCATTGAGTTTTAATTTTAAAATAGCTTCACGTAATCTTTCAAAATCATTGCCTTGTTGGCAAAAAATTCCTGCAAAGACCATTGGTTCTACTTCTTTATATCCGGGCAGGGCAATACTGCTAGGAAAATCTTTTGAGGTAATGGTATCACCTACACGACAACCTTCAATATTTTTTAAGCCCGTAACTATATAGCCAATTTCTCCCATGTTTAAAGAATCGGCGGCTACGTATTTAGGTTTAAAATAACCCACTTCAATGACCTCACTTTCTTTTTGGGTA
>JAPLWR010000008.1:0-652 GCA_026396495.1 Candidatus Magasanikiibacteriota bacterium
TCATCCAGCTGCATCACGGCTTCAAAAAGCAGCTCAGTATCGGCGACAGCAGCTGTCACCAACTGGCCAATTTTGGATTGGGCTAGTTTCAGCTCGTCTTCCTTAGCCAGAAGAGTGGCCAGAACCCAACCCCAACTTTCCTTGGGGAAGCCCATTTCCACATTGGAAAAATGTTCCAGGATGTGGCAAATGACTTCAGGTGTACGACGGATCTGGTTACCACCCCTGTCTCGAAGAGATAGCAGGAGGGATTCCTTATCAGTTTCCAGTACGTCAAGTTTGATGTCCCAGCGTTCGCCAGGGTAGCCCCAGCCACGGGCATCATTTTTGCTGATGATGCGTGGCTTGGTAAATAAGCCACTGATAGGAAGAACTAGCGCCAGATCGTGCTGAGGGAGCGTCTTTTCTCCACGATGTCGGATGTAGTAGCTCATGGTCTTGTTTTCGTTATAGACACAGACCAGGTTGTGGCCCAACACCCTGACTTTGTAGTAGTCGTAAAGATGCGGGAAGAGGAAGGCAAAGCCGGCCATTGTTACTAACGCAAAGAAGAGGAGGCCAAAGAAAGAATAAAGACCCAGAAGTCCATGGCTGTAGTTTCCAGCTTGTTCTGCTTTTTACGTGATGATCATTCCGTTTAAGCACACCGCGG
>JAPLWR010000008.1:684-4706 GCA_026396495.1 Candidatus Magasanikiibacteriota bacterium
AGCACACCGCGGTCATAAAACCAGAAATAACGCTCCAGCTGGTAAATCCTAACAACCTCCCCCAAAAATTGGGCAACTTGGTTGGTGTCCAATCTAGTTCCTTAAGAGAACTGACTGGTTCTGTCGGCGGTGCAGGTGTTGCAACTGTCGGTTCCGTTTGCCCTTCAGCTGGGCTTTGGATCACACCGGGATCTGGATTTTGTTCTGTACACATAATTGGACTCCTTTTTTCCGACCCTGGCCAAAGCCAGGCGTGGGAGGCGTAGTGGAATAGTTTGGCTATTCGACACGCCAGGATTATGAAAGGAACGCCTGCTACTAGGGATCCTAGCAGCACCTTCTTTTTACTAGTTTTGGTTCAAAATGTCAAGTATAAAAAAAGCCACCTTTGATGCAATCGCAGGTGGGTGGGGACGGGGGTTGTTGGGTTACTGAAGTTGTGAGGTTGGAGCGAGAGAACGCTAGAGGCGGATGCCGTGGCGCTGGGCGAACTCGCCGAAGCCGGGGATGACCTCGACCAGCTTCGCCGTCGTGACGAAGAAGACCTTGCGGGGGCGGGTGTCGCTGGGGGTCTGGAAGGCCGCCAGTTCGTCCTTGTCGTAGGCGACCCCGGCCGCCGTGAACGCCCCGTTGTTCACCAGGATGACCGGCAGCATGCCCGTCGGGACGTCCGACCAGGTGATGCGGCTCATCGGGGCCATGATGCCGTTGGCATTCAGCCAGGTCTCCTTGGTGCCGTGGGGGGGGTTGACGTACTGTCCCATCGTGTTCCTCCTTGGAAGCTTGTGCCGCGAATTAACCCTCGCGACTTGGGATTTTCACGAAGCCGGTGGCCTACTTCTCCAGGAACGTGGCGACCTTCTCGCACGGGACGGTGGCCAGGCCAGGGCCGCCGTAATCGTCGCCGCCCCAGGTGTAGGCGAAGCAGAGGTCGGTCCTCGCGTCCCTGAAGTAACGGAGTTCTTGCCGAGCCTTGCTGATCGTGCTGCCGGAATCCTCGCATCCCATCGACAGGCACATGAACACGGCCGCCAGAGCCACACAGATGGTCCGCTTCATGGGGCACCCTCCTTCACTAACACTACACTTTAACCCGTGCAGCTTGGGTATCGTATCTCTCAGGATTTCTCCCTATTTTAAGGTCCTAAAGACTCTAAAATAGAGAGAAATCAGGTAACTAAATAGTATAGCACATTTTAAGGACTTTGTCAAGACCTTCTACTAACCAGAATAATTAAAAACACCTCTTTTGTAGAGGTGTTTTGTTTGCCATTTATTTTCACAATGCCGGAGGAGGGACTTGAACCCTCATGCCCTTGCGGGTGCCAGCTCCTAAAGCTGGTGCGTCTGCCATTTCGCCACTCCGGCTATGTGCTTGTATTCTATCAAAAAATACCAATTTGACAAGGCCTCTCTATTCTCATTATAATAATAAAAAATTAATTTAAAAATTTATGACAAGGGGGAGAATTGTCTTTTTGTTTGCCAGCGTTTTTTTAATCGGTGGTTTTTTTATTTATCTTGCGCCTTTGTGGGCGGCTGAAACAGACTTGCAGATTACAGAAATAATGTATGATCCAGATGGGGTTGATACCAAAAGAGAGTGGGTGGAAATTAAAAATACCGGCACTGCCCCTGTGGATATTGTGGGCGGCTCCAGTTCATCTAGTTGGCGCTTTTTTGTCGATTCTAACCATACCTTTACCACCAGTACTACCCTTGCCCCTGGTGGTTATTGTGCAGATTGAAATCCTCTTTTAGTTTAGGAAATGATGGTGGAGTAGTTGGTTTAAAAGTGGGAAGCGATGGGCCATCATGGTCAGAGATCAATTACTCTGCCTCTTGGGGTGGATCTGGTAATGGTAAAAGTTTAGAAAAAAAAGAAGAAACAGGATCAAATTCTCAGGATAATTGGCAGGAAAGTTATGTTTTAAATGGTACGCCTGGATTAGAAAATAGTATACCGCTGATATCACCAATAGAAACACCCACAACTACACCAGAAATAACCCCTACTTCAACTCCATCTGTTATCATAGATAATTCCTCAATTAAAATTAATGAGATTTATCCAGTAACCACAACTTCCTCAGAAAAAGAGTGGGTGGAGTTATTTAATGCTAGTACTTCCTCTATTGATATTTCTGGCTGGTTTATTTTAGATAATTCTTCCACTACCACTTTGGAGGGTGAAATTGCGCCGTTGGGTTTTTGGGTGGTGGAGTTCTCAAGCCGATTAAATAACTCTGGAGATCAAGTAGTTTTAAAAGATGGCGATGAAGAAATTATTGATAAAGTTGTTTATGGTGAATTTAATGATGGAAATTTAGGAGATAATTTGGTCGCGCCAGAAGCTGGTCAATCATTGGCTAGAAATATAGACGGCGTTGCTACTGGTGTTAACCAAACTGATTTTTCTTTAACTACTACGCCTACCAAAGGGGATAATAATGTAATAAAAAAGCCAGTAGTAATAGTAAATTATTCCGGAGGCAGTTCTGGGGGTTCCATTAATGTCAAAAAAGATATTAAAGAAGATGCCCCTATTGTCCCTATTGTTTTATCTTCAGCAGAGAAAAAAATTATCATTAATGAAGTTTTTCCTAACCCTAAAGGATCAGACACAGAAAAAGAAATGATTGAATTAAAAAATATTTCTCAGGAGTCTATTAATTTGGATGGTTGGTTTTTAATTGGTTCGACCAAGAGAAAATTTTCCTTTACTTCTTCCACAATTCTAGCTCCAGGCAATTTTTTAGTTGTAGATAGAAAACAAACTAAAATTTCTTTAAAAAACAGCGGGGGAGATTTTTTGGAGTTGTATAATCCAGCCAAACAGTTAGCCGACAAGGTAGTTTATACAGAAGATGCTGGGGAAGATCTTGTTTTTATTAGGACCACTAGTGCGGCCGAGACCTGGGCCTGGTCTCTTAGGTCAACTTTAGGCGCGGAAAATATTTTAGTTCCACCTAATTATGCGCCAGAAGTTTTTTTCAGTCTGCCTAATGTTTTATTGATAGGAGAAGAAGGTGTTTTTGAAGCTGGAGATACTTTTGATCCAGATGATGACAACTTACGCTTTATTTGGAACTTGGATGGCAATTTATTAGAGGGTGAAAATGTGGTTTTTTCTTTTAACGCGCTGGGTAAAAAGAAGATTACCTTAACTGTAGATGATAATCACGGTCATGTTGTGGTTAAAAAAACTACTATGCTGGTGGAAGGGGAGGATGCAGAAAAAACTCCAACGGTGGCTGTTTTAAAAGTTAATAAAACTAAAAGTAAAGTTAGACAGAATGTTTTTTTAAATGAAGTAAAAAATTTAGCTATTGGTGATTTAGTAAAAACTACTGGCACCATTGTTGTCTTACCAGGACTCTTTAGTACCCAGATGTTTTTTATCGTTGACCCACTTAGCGGGGCGGGGTTGCCTGTTTATATGTATAAAAAAGATTGGCCACCTTTAGCTATGGGAGACAAGGTAGAAGTACAAGGGGAATTAGGAAGTTATAGTGGAGGATTGCGTTTGAAACTAAAAACCAAAGCAGATATTGATATTTTATCTATCCAAGAAACAAATCCGCTAGAATTAATTCCAACAGAAATGGCAGAAATAGATGATGAAAAATTATTTTCTTTAGTTAAAGTAGAAGGGGAGGTAGTAGAGGTTGGCTCAGGATTTTTGTTTTTGGCTGATGAGACTGGAGAAATTCAAGTACAATTAAAATCTCGGACTGGTCTAAAAGGTAAAGTGGCTCAGTTAGGTGATGTTGTGTCCGCGGTGGGTGTAGTAGGGACTAGTAAAAATGAGAAAGTTATTTGGCCACGGGGGGTGGAAGACATTAAAATTTTGAAAATTAATCCTGAAGGAGATAAAACGCAAACTAAAGAAGTGACAGAAAAATATCTCACAGCTACAGCCGGTGGGTTAACAAGTTTACTCTTAGCCTTACTAGCCAAAGGTAGAGGGGCGGTAGCTAAAGCCGTAGCCTTGGGTTTTATTGGCCGGGTAGCTTTCTGGA
>JAPLWR010000102.1 GCA_026396495.1 Candidatus Magasanikiibacteriota bacterium
CATTACCAGCACCGCGTCCGAACTTACCACCAGTTGTTGGTTGTAATTCTACATTATGAACAAAATAACCAACAGGAATATGTTCCAAAGGCATGCGGTTACCTAATTTTGCTTCGATTTTATTTAAAGAAGAAAGCACTTTTTCCCCAACCTTAATATTTAATGGGGCAAGAATATAACTCTTAGTCCCATCTTCATATTGAATCAAAGCAATACGAGCACCACGATTGGGATCATATTCAATACCTAATACAACAGCCCCAGCATCATATTTCTGTTGTTTAAAATCAACCATTCTATAATAACGGCTTTCCCCACCTCCACGATGTCTTACGGTAATCAAACCTAAAGACCTACCATTTCTTCTAGTTGGTTTTGATAACAAAGATTTTTCCGGTCTGTGTTTTGTGATATCTTCAAAGGTATCTACACTGGAAAATCTTCTACCGGCTGAATTTTTTTTATATACTTTAACTGGCATATCTTTTAAACATTCTTATGCAATTCAATATTTTGTCCCTTTTGTAAAGTGACCATGGCTTTCTTTCTGGCATTTCTTCTGCCTTGGACTCTACCAAAACGAACTTGTTTTCCTTTTAAATTAACAATTCTAATTCCTGTCACTTTTACCTTATACAAAGCTTGAACGGCTTTTTTCGCCTCAGTTTTTGTAGCAGAAGGAAAAACTTCAAATACATAGACTCCTTCACTTTGTGAATAGGTACTTTTTTCTGTGATAACAGGATGCATTAAAACCTTGTGTGCATTTTTAACAATAACATCCGCGGATACTTTTTCTGCTTTAACAACTTTTTTCTTTTCTTCTTTACCTTCTACTGCCTTCACTTCTTCTTTTACTTCTTCTTTTTTAATTTCTTGAGCTTTTTTAATAACAGAAGCAGCGCGTTTTCCCTTCGCTTCATCATTTTCTTGTTTACTTGTCCAACGATTAAAAATTCCCATATTAATTATTTCTTATAAACTTTGGTCCAAAAATCAACAGCTTCTTTTGTGGCTACCACAGAATCACTCTTTAATAAATCTAAAACACTCAATTCATGTAAAGATACTTGTTTGACATTTACAACATTTCTAGAAGCTAAACCCATATTTTTTTCTGCTCCAGCAAAAACCATTAAAACTTTCTTACCAACCAAAGGTAACTTCTTTTTAATGACAGCAAAAAGCTTAGTTTGAGGTTTTTCCAAATTGAAAGATTCCAATAAAATTAAAGATTTATCTGCCACCTTATCTGACAAAGCCATCTTCATGGCTAATTGCTTAGCTTTTTGATTGATTTTAACTTTAAAATTACGAAGCTTGCTAGGACCAAAAGTGGCTCCTCCACCCTTCCACAATGGTGATCTAGAAGATCCGGCTCTAGCGCGGCCAGTACCTTTTTGTTTCCATGGTTTTTTTCCACCACCTTTAACTTCACCTCTGGATTTAGCATGAGCCACAACCTGTCTTTGGTTGGCTTCCATACTTGTTACTACTTCATGCAAAAAGCCTGGTTTTGTTTTAACTTCAAAAATTTCTGGCGCTAGTTCAACTGCACCAACCGATTCGCCTTTAAAATTGTAGATATTAACGCTAGACATAACTTTAAAGTAATAATTTTACCTGGAGCAGAAATCTCTAACAAAGTATTTCTGGCGCCTGGTAAAGCTCCTCTGATTTTTAAAATATTATTTAGTAAATCAATTTCCACGATTTCTAAATTTTTAACAGTAATTTGGTCATTTCCCATGCGTCCAGCCATACGAACACCTTTGAAAACTCTTTGTACACCACCCGCACCAATAGAACCAGGCATACGCAATTGATCTTTATGACCATGAGTAGCAGGTCCGCCGGCAAAATGATGACGCTTAACAACACCCTGGTAACCTTTACCTTTAGAAATACCGGAAACTTCTACCTTTTCACCAACTTTAAAACTTTCTAAATTAAAAGCATCACCTCTTTGTAAATCTTTAGATTCACCATCAACATCAGCAAATTCTCTAAGAATTTTCACTGCTTCCAAATTTTTTAAATGACCAGCTTGTGGTTTATTTAATCTAGAAGCGGTTGTTTTTTTGAAACCAATTTGAAAGGCTTTTTTACCATCATTCTCTTTTACTTGAGTGACTAAACACGGTCCAGCCTGAACAATAGTAACAGGAACGGCATCGCCATTCTCTTTAAAAACTTGTGACATCTGAATTTTTTGGCCAAGTATGAATTTCATAGCTTATAATCTATCTCTTGATAAACAAAAGTCAGAAGCCAAATGTTTGGCCTCCGACCTTCTTATTCTGTCCTATTAGCGCTAAAAATACCTAAACTACAACTTTTTTAGCACTTTCAATTGATAAGGTCAATTATACTTAATTAAAATTTCAATTTCTCCAAGGCTTTGATTAGAGGTTACAGAAGTTTTCTTAGAAAAGATCCTCTCTGTTTGCCCTAACTAAGCTTTTAATTACATCTTAATTTCTACGTCCACACCAGCTGGCAAGTTTAAATGCTGTAAAGCATCTATGGTCTTGGCAGTTGGATCAAGAATATCTAACAATCTTTTGTGAATACGCATTTCATATTGTTCGCGCGCATTCTTGTGCACAAAAGTAGAACGATTCACTGTGTACTTCTTAATCTCTGTAGGTAGTGGAACCGGGCCTCTAACTTTTGCGCCACTTCTTTCCACAGTATCAATAATAGTCTTAACAGACTGATCAATGATCTTATGGTCATAAGCACAAATCTTGATTCTAATACGGGAAGTCACCTCTTCTTCCTTCTTTCCTGTTTTCAGTTTTGTAGCAACTTCAGACATGTGTTTATTTAATTATTTTAATTACCACACCTGCACCAACGGTTCTGCCGCCTTCACGAATAGCAAAGCGCATTTTGTCTTCCAAAGCTACAGGAGTAATCAATTTAATCTTTAAGTTAACAGTATCTCCAGGCATAACCATTTCAGTACCTTCAGGTAGTTCAACTTCACCAGTTACATCAGTTGTACGGATGTAAAATTGTGGTTTGTAACCCTTGAAGAAAGGTTTGTGACGACCGCCTTCTTCTTTGGTTAAAACGTAAACCTGACCTTCAAATTCAGTATGTGGAGTAATAGAACCGGTTTTAGCTAAAACCATTCCTCTTTCCACTTCATCTTTCTTTAAACCACGAAGAAGTAAACCAGCATTATCACCAGCACGTCCTTCATCCAATGATTTATTAAACATTTCAATACCAGTAACGACAGTCTTTTTAGTATCTCTGATACCTACCATTTCAACTTCATCATTAATATGGATGATACCACGATCAATTCTACCAGTGGCCACTGTACCACGACCTTCAATAGAGAAGACGTCTTCGATAGGCATTAAAAATGGCTTTTCAGTATCACGAACTGGATCAGGAATGTACTCATCTAAAGTTTTAATCAAATCTAAAATTGGTTTAGAAGCAACTTCATCAGAAGGGTTTTCCAAGGCTTTTAAAGCAGAACCACGAATAATTGGAGTGGTGTCGCCAGGGAATTCATATTTCTTTAATAAATCGCGAACTTCTTCTTCTACCAAGTCAATTAACTCTAAATCAGTGACCATATCAACTTTGTTTAAGAAAACAACGATATAAGGCACACCAACTTGACGAGCTAACAAAATATGTTCGCGGGTCTGAGGCATTGGGCCGTCAGCAGCAGAAACAACAAGAACAGCACCGTCCATCTGAGCGGCACCAGTAATCATGTTCTTAACATAGTCAGCATGACCAGGACAGTCCACATGAGCATAATGTCTCTTTTCAGATTCATATTCAACGTGAGCTGTAGCAATGGTGATACCACGAGCTTTTTCTTCTGGAGCGGCGTCAATTTGGTCAACACCTTTATCCTGGGCTTTCATGCCATGAGCGGCTAAAACCTTAAGAATAGCAGCTGTTAAAGTTGTTTTTCCGTGGTCAACGTGACCAATTGTGCCAACGTTAACATGGGTCTTGGAACGCTCAAATTTTTCTGCCATATTTTTGTAGTTAAAATTAATTTTTTACGTAAATTAAGTTATTTTTTAATAAAAACGATTCTAGTACAGAAGTATAGCACGACTGCAAAATTAATGCAAGCCCCTGACCTGGGGAAATCTGTTTCAGTCTTATTTAAGGCTAATCTCCTATGACTCCAAAGGCTCAAAATAATAATGATCTTCTACTACTCCTTCTTCCTTCTCAGAAACGCTTTCTACTACCGGAGGAACAACCTCTTCGACATTAATTTCTTCC
>JAPLWR010000068.1:0-7736 GCA_026396495.1 Candidatus Magasanikiibacteriota bacterium
ATCTTTGCTCTTGATATGATATTGGTAGGTATTGCTGTCCTCTTGGCTGCCGTCAGCGCAGTTTTATTTTTTTCGCCTCTATCTAAAAACTATTTAACCATCACTCTCTCTGATAACACCACTGCTACTATCGGCCAAACGAAAGATTTAAAAATTACTCTCATCAATAATACTAATTTTAATTTAACAGATATTAATGCCATAGTAGAATTTCCTAAAAACATTTTTCTTAAAGAATACCCTGAAAACTTTGACCCTAAAACTTCTTCTGTAAACTTGGGATCCCTAGGAGAAAAAGGTTCCCTAACTATTTTATTCAAAGGACAAGTCTGGGGATCATTAAACGAAAAACAAAAAATTGTTGTCAAAACTACTTTTGTAAATCCTAAAAAACAAACCCAAAATCAAATTGATTCTTTAGAGTTACCCCTAACCCAAAGTGTTTTGAAAGTTGATTGGCAAATCCCCGACCAAGTCAAAGTTGGTCAAAATTTCAACTTGGTTGTTAATTACAAAAATGATTCTAGTGAAACCCTAGCCCAAGTAGTTCTAGTCCCTACTTTACCAGCAGATTTTACTATACTCTCCAGTACTCTGGATTTGATCAACGGCCAATGGGTATTAAAAAATGTTCCTGGAAATTTTGCTGGAAAAATAGAGATGACCGGTTTCCTCAACTCTCTCTCCCTCTCTTCCAATCTTTTAACTCTCACCTTACAAAGCTTTTTAGAATTTGATCAAAAACAATATTTACAAAGCTCTTTAATCAAAAATTTGGAAGGACAAAGTAACGGTTTAAATTTACAATTTTCCGTAGCTGATAAAAAAACTTTCTTTAAACCAGGTGAAGAAATTACTTTAAATTTGCACTACCAAAACACCACTGACAAAGAAATAAAAGATCTCTCTTTTGCCCTACCACTCCCACCATTTTTAACATCAGACAAACAAACTCAAATCAATTCAGAAAAAATCATCCTAGCTCCCAAAGCCGAAGGCGCTGCTACTCTTAAATTTACTATCACTAAAAATTTGCAACCTGGAGAAGACCTAGCTAAAAATTTTTCCCTGGTCCTGCGTCCTACTGCCAGTTTTTATTTCGCCGATCAACCCACTATCTTGAATAGAACATTAACCAGACCTGAACAATTTAAAATTTCCACTTTCTTGAAACTTCACGCTGAAAGTCGCTACTTCACTGAAGAGGGAGATCAACTAGGCCGAGGGCCCCTACCCCCTAAAGTTGGTCAGGCCACTAAATATTGGATTAACTTTTTTCTTACTACCTCTCCCAACGCTGTTAAAGATATTACCTACAAAGCCCATTTGCCAGAAGGAATTGTTTGGACCGGCAGAACAAATGTTATAGAAGGAGAACCACTTAAATTTGATCCTATCACCAGGACTATCACTTGGAAAACAGATTTAGTAGAAGCTACAGCTGGCGACACTTGCCCGTGTGTAGGCGCTGGTTTTGAAGTATCTTTAACCCCTGCCCCAGAAACAATCGGTAAGACACCTAAATTACTAGAACAAATTTCTTTAGGTGGAACTGATATCTACACCAATGAATTTATAGAAACCACCTCATCGGACTTAACCACGGATCTAATTAATGATTCTTACGCCAAAAACAAAAGCAAAGTTCAGGAATAATATACATTATGGAAGTATTTTTCTTCATCTTGGGTATCTTGCTTCTCTTGGCTCTTTGTTGGCGTTTTAATCTCGCCAGTTTTTACCTTCTAATTTTTTTAGCTCCCTTCTTAGGTTTAGTGGTAGATTTTTCCCAATACACCTTTGCCCAAAAAATTCCTGGTCTAGCTGATATCCAGGCCCCAGTGGCTGACATCTTGGCAATTATAATTTTCTTAAGCTTAATTCTAAAAACGTGGGTTAAGAGTCAACGCCCCAATCTTTTTTTACCTTGGATAAATACTTTCAAAGAAACTGGCTTAGAATTTTTCTTACCTTTTTTAGTCATAGGAATAGTTTCTTTATTTAATTTAGAGAAAGAACAACTAGGTGGCTCGTTTAAATATTTCTTACGCCCGATTGTTTTCTTTTATCTAATGTGGATAGTTTTACCTCATTTCATCATCACCACTAAAGCAATTTTACAAAAAACTATTATCACTTTATTTAGTGCAGGATTAATAGCCGCTTCTTGGGGATGGTTATCTACTATTTTAAAATCTGGTGGTGATTTATGGAAAAGAATCACCCCAGGATCTTTAGGAGGATTGGCTCCCTTAACTTTTAACCACAATATTTTAGCCGAGGTTTTAGTGATGGCAATACCTCTAGCTTTTTATCTTTTTATCAGAAGCCAACAAAATACTAACAAAACCAAAGAAAAACTTTTATTTTTGTCTTTTATTTTTCTTACCTTAACAACACTCCTAACTTTTTCCCGCGCCGCTTGGCTGGCACTTTTATTTGAACTTATTATTTATCTTTTTATTCAAAACAAAAAAGCCAGCGCTGGTGCCACAGAAACCAGACAACAATTTTGGTGGAAAAAAATGGGCGTCTTATTTATCCTACTTCTGCCAGTCATCATCTACATGGCCGCTTTTTCTTTTAGTTCTATTGTTAAATCTTCCACTACCACCAGACTTGATATGACCGGCATTGCTTGGACCTATTTTAGCGCCCACCCCTTAATTGGCAACGGAGTAGGCACTTTTACCCAATTAGTTGGCGACACACGGCTCTTTACCGTAGAATATGGCGATCCATTAGATTCCCACGGAGTTATTCAAAAACTAATAGCCGAGACTGGTCTCTTAGGACTAATCACCTTTTTTATTTTTGTTGGCTGGGTAACTACACAACTGTATACCAGCGCCAAAAATTCCACAGAAGGCAAGACTCTTACTACACTAATTTTGGTTTCTTTTCTTGGTTGTTTAGTTTTTCAACTATTTAACACTTCCTATTACAATCAACATTTGTGGCTCATTGTAGGAATTGGTTTAGCGGCTAAAAAAGTTTTGCCTAGTAATTATTTATGATCGATAAAAAAATAAAAATTTTATTTGTGGCCAATGCTTTAGAAGTTGGCGGCGCGGAAAAATTCTTATTAGATTTATTAAAACATTTAGATAGATCTGTTTTTGAACCATCCTTGGCCACGGTCATCGGTGGCGGCTCACTTTTAAAGGATTTCCAAAGCCTCAATCTACCTTTATATATACACGGGATAAAACGCGTGCGTTATTTAGGTGGAGTGGTGCAATTTTGGCAATTATATAAATTGATGAAACAGCTCCGGCCAGACATTGTTCACACCCAATTGTTTGCAGCTGACTTATGGGGGCGCTTAGCTGCCTGGGCTGCTGGCGTACCAATAATTATCACCACAGAACAAAATGTTAATATTGACCAAAGCTGGTTAAGAGAAACATTAAAAATGTGGACTTACAGACTCACTACTCAAGTGGTAGCTATTTCAACCGCTGTTAAAAATTACGCCATTAAAAGATACTGTTTGCCCGCCGATAAAATTATCATTATTCCTAATGATGTGGATTTAGCAGCCCTAGAAAAACGCTTTGCTTCTGCTCCACCCAAACCAACTGATAAAAAAATTATTATTAATACTGGACGACTGGTTCCACAAAAGGGTCAAAAATATCTTTTAGAAGCTTTTGCATTACTTCCACAAAAAAATAATTATGAACTATGGTTGGCGGGAAACGGACCTTTAAAAAAAGAATTGGAAACCCAGGCGCAAAAGTTAGGCATTACTTCACAAGTTAAATTTTTAGGCACTCGGCATGATGTACCAGAATTATTAGCCCAGGCTCACCTCTTTGCTTTTTCCTCTATTTTTGAAGGCTTGGGTATTGCAGTTTTAGAAGCGGCCGCGGCCAAACTACCTATTGTAGCCTCCAAAATTGATGGGATACTGGATATCATTAAAGATGGAGAAAGTGGTTTATTAGTGGAACCTAAAAATCCAGTTGTTCTAGCCAAAGCCATGGAAGAGTTATTAAACAATGAAGAAAAGGCCAAACTAATGGCCATGAAAGCTTACGAGAATATAAAAAATAATTTTGATATTAGTGTGGTAGTTAAAAAATACGAAGACCTCTTTAAAAAGATCTATGAAGATTTTGCAAATAAATAAATTCCTTTACCCCAGAGGCGGAGCAGAAACTCATCTGTTTGATTTAGCCGAACTTTTAAAATCTCATGGACAAGACGTGGGGGTTTTTAGTACTCAAAGTGAAAAAAATATTACCACTCCTTTTAATCGCTATTTTATTCCCTACACAGAAATGCATAACCAAAAAAACTGGTTGAGTAAAGCCAAAACTTTTTTCAATTTGTTATACTCCCGCACAGCCGCTAAAAAAATGGAAGAATTATTAAAAGATTTTCATCCAGATGTTGCACACCTCCATAATATTTATCACCACATCTCCCCTTCTATCTTGCCAGTTTTAAAAAAACATCACATCCCTGTAATTATGACCCTGCATGATTACAAATTAATTTCTCCTAACTATCGTTTGTTTGATCGAGGACAAATTTGTGAATGTGTTAAAGGCGGAAAATTCTATAACTGCATAAAACATAAATGCGTTTTCAATGAGTTTATCCCCTCACTTGGTGCTACAATAGAAATGTATGTACACCACTGGTTAAAAATTTACGAAAATAATGTAAATTTGTATATCGCCCCCAGCCAATTCTTAAAAGACAAAATGGTAGAATTTGGACAAGATCCTAAAAAAATTATAGTCTTACCTAACTTTATTAATCTCCCCTCATCACCAACCCCACCACCCTTAGGCAATTACCTTTTATACACCGGGCGATTAGTAGAGGAAAAAGGTTTAATTACTTTATTAAACGCCGCCAAGCTTATGCCAGAGGTAGAGCATAATGCCTTATTTAATAAAATCACCTTAGAACAAATCAATAATGTAAAACTTTTGGGTTATAAAACTGGTGATGGTTGGCAACGGGAATTAGACAACGCCAGAGCTTATGTTTTACCTTCTATCTGGTATGAAAATTACCCCATCTCCCTTTTAGAAGCCTCCGTACGCGGTAAAATTACTTTTGCCTCGCGCGTAGGCGGACTACCTGAAATGATAAAAGATGGAACCGATGGTGTTCTTTTTGAAATGAGCAATGCAGAAGAATTAGCCAATAAAGTAAAAAGTCTTTGGAATGATGAAACAAAATTAAAACAAATGGGTGAAATGGCCAAAAAACGTGTGCAAGAACAAAACAATCCAGAAAAGTATTATCAAAAAATAATGGAGATATATAACAAGGTTATTAAGAAATAAGATTATAGGATTCATAATTCAACAGAAAACACGCTATCAAATTTCCCTGCGAGAAATTTGCGCTCTCGCTCGGATTCGCTCGTCTGCCAACAGCAGACACCTTGCCCGCTCATCCTGCGCGAAGGCTTTCTTTATGAATTATGAATCCCATGCCACCATTGACTTTTAACCTATTTTCTGTTAAAATACCGAGTTAAAAAAATGCGTAAAAAAATCTTACAACAATTTAAAACCCTGACTGTGGCGCTTCTCATTATCACCCTTTTTACTCCCTTCGCCACAGACTCGGCTAAAGATTTAAAAACCACTTTTCCCAAGCGGGCTAATTATTTTTTGTCTTGGGAATTATCTGATGCTACAGCACAAGACTTGGCCCAATGGGACTTGGTTATTTTAGACATGGAACATCAAATCAAAAATCCTACCAAAATCAAAAAGATGCGGGAACTTAATCCTAACATTATTATTCTAGCCTATATCGCCTCTCAAGAATTACGTGACGACGCTGTTGCCTTACGCGCTTATACCCCACTTCGCGCTCAAATTGCCGAAAGTGCCAAAGAAGCTTGGTGGCTTAAAAATTCTAGTGGTGGAAAAATTTCTTGGTGGCCTGGAACTCATTTGTTAAACGTAACTGATTTGGCACCTAAAGTTGATGGACAAAACTGGAGTGACTTTTTAGCTAAATTTTTATCTGACAAAATTTTATCTAGCGGTCTCTGGGATGGTGTTTTCTTTGATAACACCTGGGACTCTATCACAGAAAAAGTAGGTGCTAATTTAGATTTAAATAATGATGGCGTGGCAGAATCTCGGGAAGCAATAGAATCTTCTTATAAAAGAGGCTTGGACAATGTTTTTAATAACTTACGCAACCTCACCCAAAATAAATATATTTTAATGGGCAACGATGGTGACATCTTTACTTCTTTAAACGGCATGATGTTTGAAAATTTTCCTTACGCTCGTGGCTGGTCTAAAATGTTACAAGATTACAACATCTACCCCACCAAAGCAACCGCCCCGTCTTTTAGTCTATTCAATGCTAACACTAACAATGCCGGCGGAAAAGATAGTTACCAAACCATGCGATATGGCTTAACCTCTGCTTTACTTGGCAATGGTTATTATTCTTTTGATTTAGGTGATAAAGATCATGGCCAAACCTGGTGGTATGATGAATACAATATTAAATTAGGTGAATCAACTGGGGCGGCTACTTATGTTAGAACCGGACAAACAAATAATTATAATTTAAAAGGTTTGTGGCGCAGAGATTACCAAAATGGCGTAGTCTTAGTTAATTCTGGCAATAATAATGAAACAGTAGAATTGGGTGCTGAATTTGAAAAAATTAAAGGCTCTCAAGATGCACCCACCAACGATGGCACAATTATTTCTTCTGTCACTATCCCCCCACAAGATGGAATTATTCTTTTAAGACCAGTTGATCAAATTGCTAAGGCGGTCTTTAATAATGGTGCTTTTGCCAGAATTTATAACAGCAACGGAGTAATTTTGCGCAACGGTTTCTTTAGTTATGACAACCGCTTTAGAGGCGGAGAAAAAATCTTTGTTTCTGATGCAATATCCATAGGCACGGAAAAAAACAAAATTAAAATAATTAAAGACGGAGCCACCTCAGAATTTTATCCTTTTGGTAAAGGATTAAAAGGTGAACTATCTTTAGCTTATAATCCAGCCACAGAATTACTAGCCGTCTCGAGACTTAATGAAAACTCGGAAGTAAAAGTTTTTGATCTTAATGGCACGATGAAAAAAGCCTTCTATGCTTTTGCCACCAGCATTGGCGGAGTAAACTTAGCTTTGGGCGATGTTAATGCTGATGGTGCTTTAGAAATAATTGCCGGACAGACAAAAAACAGATCTCAAGTAAGAATCTTTTCTTTAGCAGGTAAGCAACTTGGAGCCTCTTTTTACGCCTTTGGTAGTGCTTTTAGAGGTGGAGTTAATTTAGCTGCAGGAGATATAAATGGCGATGGGAAAGATGAAATAGTAGCTGGAGCTGGCACTGGCAAACCAGAAATAAGAATGTTTAACGAAAAAGGCAAACAAGTAACGCGTTCCTTTTTGGGGGCAGCTTCTAGTGTGAAAGCTGGTATCAAAGTAGCCACAGCTGATGTTGATGATGATGGAGTAGCAGAAATAATTTCTTTATCCAGTAATATTTTTACCACCACAATGAAGTAAATTGATTACAAAAAAACGACCCTTTTGACAGGGCCGTTTTTTATTTAATCTTAGTAAGATCTTACTCCTAATCTTTTAACTGTAAATTGAGGAGCAGTAGAAACAGAGATGATTTTAGATTTACCTTGATAAAGAGAACTGATTTTCTTAACTGAATCTTTCCAGCTATATTCTCTAACTACCAGAGCGCGATTATTAATACCCACCTCTTTAGCA
>JAPLWR010000068.1:7812-10395 GCA_026396495.1 Candidatus Magasanikiibacteriota bacterium
ATCAGTAATTAATTCTTGATGTTCTAAGATATCAGACACAATCACTGGTAAACCATAGCTCATAGCTTCTAAAACTACCAAAGGCAAACCCTCGGAAATAGAAGGATGAACAAATAATTTAGCATTAGTATAAAGAGTGTTTAAATCTTTACCACCCTGCCAACCAACAAAAACAATATCCGGATTACCAATAGCCAGGTCTTTAATAAACTTAACATATTTATCGGTATGTACTCCTTCACCCACAATCACCAATTTTAAATCTTGAGTTAGCTCTTGAGAATTTTCTTTTTTCAAAGCATTAAAAGCAGAAATTAAATGATGAACAGATTTGTGAGAAACTAAACGAGTGACAGATAAAATATAGCTATTCTTTTTCAAACCAAAGCGTGGCAAAATATCAGTGGCTTCAGAGGCAACTGGTAAAGTAACACCGTTAGGAATGTAATTAGCCTTGCAGTGATATTTATTATCCGTATAATCTTTTAAAGTTTTAGAAACTACAATAGTTTGATTAGGAAAGTAACAGGCAGCACGCTCACCCAAAGACAACATTAACTTAGCAAACAGACCCCATTTGCCATGCAATTTATCCTGACAATGAAAAGTCACAACAACTTTTGTTTTAGGAGAAAAAATTCTAGGAATGAAAGAGAGTAAAGCTGGGCCTACACCATGATAATGAATAACATCAAAACCACGACCAAGGGCATCGATGGTGGCTGTAAAAGTGCCGGTAATGGCATCTAAATTTTTTGTGTTAATGCTTTTAGTGTACAACAAATCAACCCCTTTATAATTAGGGAGTAAAGATCCGGTGTACCATTTACGACAATAAGCAGAAACTTGATGACCTTCTTTAACTAAACGAAGGGCCAATTCTTCTACGTGCTTTTCTACTCCGCCGTAAGTCATGGGTATTCCTTTTTGTCCGATAAAAGCGATTTTCATATCAATAGAGCTAAAAGGGCGTAAATTAAGCCATTTTAGAACTTTAAAGTATACCACATTTTAGGCGTTTTGTCAAGGTGCTGGATTGACTCTGATATTTTCTTTTGCTGCAGACTTATCGCTGCGTCTACAAGAAAATTACAGAGTCAATCCTTAAATAAAAAACCGCCTTTGACAGGATGTCTCGGGCGGCTAGGGCTAGAAAAAGTTGAAGTTATCAGTTAAAGAAAGAACAAGGAGCAGCAAGTTGCGGAGGATTGCGGGGACGGAGGCGGGATCAGGCGACGAGACGCTCGGCCGCGAGGGACTTGCCGTTCGTGGCGAACCAGGTCACCTCGACCCGGGCCGGCTTGCCGGGCTCGTAGGCCTCGGGGAGCATGAGCACCAGGCCACCGCCGCGCGTCTTGGTCTCGTACCGGCCGCTGGACAGCGTCTTCAGGCGCGTGCACCGGGAGAGGGTCGGACCCTCGTGCGAGGGCTTCGAGTTCACCGCCTCCACCAGGATGTCGGCGGGAAGATCCAGCACCGTTCCGACCTCGATCCGGACTCCGCGCTTGCTGTCTTCGTTGACCATGGGCATCTGGAACCTCCAAACTGTGAGTTGTAAATACCGGCCAGTCCGGTATTCAGCGTTTAGGATCTTACCAATAAATTAAAAAAATGTCAAGAGAGAAAACAATCGTTGGATAAAAAAAGAACCCTTGGAAAGAGCTTGCGTGATGCAAGATTTCCAAGGGTTTTCAGGCCGCGCTAGTTATCAGCACGGAAGGCTTTGTCCCAGCCTTTGAGGGTGTTGCTGAGTTGAGGAAGTTCTGACTACTGGACCGGGAAGCAGTTCAGCGACACGGTATAGCTGCCAGAGGAACCGGCGAACCCGTCCACCACCACGTAGTAGGTGTGGCCGGCCACCACCTGAACGGTGGTGCTGTTGTTGCCCCAGCCCAGGCACTCGTTGGCCTGGCAAAGGTCTTCCAGCACGAAAACGTCCATGTCCGCTCCCAGGTTGGAGAGCGAGATGGTGATGGTACCCGACGTCTCCGCCGTGAAGATGTAGGCCTTCTCGGGACCGGATTCGTCGAGAGCCGCGCAGTCGTAGCCGGAAATCATGTTGCTGTAGCTGAGAGTGTTGTCGATCTTGCTCTCGCCACAGGTGATCTGGTCCTGCGTCGCGCAGGAGGACACGCAGTTGTTGTCGAAACGACAGTCCGGATCGGCGCAGTCCGTCTTGCCGTCCAGGTCCTCGTCCACACCGCCGATGCAGACTTCCCGCTTGGCGGTGCAGTTGGAATCGGCGAAGCAGTCCGGATCGGCGCAGTCCACCAGGCCATCGTCATCGTTGTCCACGCCGCCGGCGCATTCCGTCTCCTTGCAGGTAACCTGCAAATTGAACGAAGCCGCCGCGCCGTTGAACCCGTCGATGACGATGTAGTAGAGCTTGCCGACACCCAGCTCGTCCACCTCGGCATTCCAGTTGGCCGCCAGGTAGCCGAACGTCTTGCAAGCCGAGGGCACGCAGGCTCCCTCGAGCACGAAGGCGTCAGTGTTGGCCGTGGACGGATTAAGGTTGACGGGCTTGGCCGTCACGTTCACTCCGCCCTTGTCCGACTGGAACAGGAATACGGCTTCTCCGCC
>JAPLWR010000047.1:0-413 GCA_026396495.1 Candidatus Magasanikiibacteriota bacterium
AATAGAACCTTGCCACAAATAAACACCAAAACCAACAATTATATACGACAAAAAAATCCCCATGGCTATTATCCAAAATGTTTTGGGTTTTTTAAAAAATTGATTAAACATATTTATCTAAATAAACTTTTTGGCTCCTCTTTATCTTGAGGAGCAGTGTTAAAATTATTTTTTACAATTTGCACTTCTTCCTCCAATTGCACACCAAATTTTTGATACACTGTCTCTTTTATTTTTTTAATCAACTGTAAAATATCTTCTGCTTTAGCCTTCCCCATATTAACAATAAAATTTCCATGCTTAGGAGAAACTTCCGCCTCACCAATACGAGTTCCTTTTAACCCGGAGTTTTCCACCAACCAAGCAGCGGGTACTTTTTTATATTGCCAAAAATTTTCAGTCATTATTTTTTT
>JAPLWR010000047.1:504-3304 GCA_026396495.1 Candidatus Magasanikiibacteriota bacterium
CAGTCATTATTTTTTTTAAATGATCGCCTACTTGTTTTTCATTTGTAAAAACGAAATTTTTGAAAACACATCCGGCGCTGGGATACGACGGCTGAGATTCATTCCGATGTTTTAAATAACCATCTAATTCCTTTTGACTTTCTTCAATATCACCACCAATTAACTCTAATTCTACTGATAAAATAACGGCGTCAGATAAAATAGATTTAAATAAACTAGTGCGATAACCAAAAACGCACTCTTCTCGGGTTATTTTTTTTATAGCTCCTTGGTGATATAACCAAACAAATTTAACGTTACTAGCCATTTCAAAACGAAAAGCCCCGGCATTTCCTCTAATTGCTCCTCCTATGGTACCAGGCAAACCCCCAGCCCATTCCAAACCCCTTAAACCTCTTTGGGATAAATTTTGAGAAAAAGGAGCCACTAACACTCCAGAACCAATTTTCACTAAATATTTTTTACCTATTTCATAGGGAGGTTCCGGATATTCCACTTCTTTAAAAGAAATCTTAATAACCAACCCGTCCCAACCAGCATCTGGAAAAAGCAAATTACTTCCCCCACCCAAAATAAAAACTGAGAGATTATTTTTTTCACCAAAATCTACAGCTTCTTTTAGTTCTTCTGCGGTTTCGCGCCAAAGAAACGTCTTTTTGAATATCAATCTGTTGATTTTGCATAACTCAATGATATCATTTTACTCACTATTTAACTAATTTTTCAGCCAACTTATAAATGTACCCCGCTCCCATCATCAACACCACATCACCTGGCTTAACAAGAGAATCTAAAATTTCTTTAGTTTTATCTAAATCAGCACCAAAATAACTTTCCACTTGACCGCGTTTTTTTAATTCAGTTACTAAATCAGCGGAACTAATATTATCTTCTTTAGGTTCTCTACCTGGCGCTGACCAAATTTCATTTAAGATAACAACATCCGATTGTTTAAAAGCTTCAACAAAATCATTGAACAACATTCGTGTTCGCCATTTATGATGGGGGTGAAAGACTGTAATAATTCTTTGCCCAGGATATTTTTGTCTGGCCGCCTCAATAGTACCAACCACACCAGCTGGATGGTGACCATAATCACTAATAATTGTTGCTTCCTTATACTTTCCCAAAATTTGAAAACGACGCCAAGAACCTTTAAATTCCTCTAAAGATTTTTTTTTGTTTTTTGGTTTAACTCCTAAAATCAAAGCCACAGAAATAGCCGAGAGAGCATTATAAACATTAAACAAACCTGGCACATGGATAGTAAATTTATTGCCTAACACAGAAAATCTCTGAACCTCACTATCAGTCTGAACATTCTCTGCCTGAAAATCCACATCGCCTTGCACACCAAATTTTTTAATTAATATTTTTTGATCAGCTAATTTATTCTCTAACTTCTTTATGCCAATATCATCCCCATTAACCAACAAAAAACCACCGGGTTTCATTTGACCAATTAATTTTTTAAAAGCTTCCAAAATATCATCTAAGTCTTTATAATAATCTAAATGATCTTCTTCAATATTGGTAATCAATAAATATTTTGCCTGCAAACTTAAAAAATTACCAAAAGCTTCACAAGCTTCTACTACAAACGGACCCTGACCAAATCTGAATCCTCCACCATGCTGGCCCTCCACATTGCCACCAGCAATAACTAAGGGGTCCAAGCCCCCAGCTTCTAAAATTTTTCCCAACATCAGGGTGGTAGTGGTCTTACCATTAGTGCCAGAAACGGCGATAGTTTCTCTTTCTTTAGAAATTAAACCTAAGGCTTCAAAATAACTATAAGTTGGAATATTTAATATTTGAGCTTGTTGTAGTTCAATATTTTCTGCTTCTTGAGCAGCAGCCGTATGCACTATCATCTCTATATCATTTGTTATATGACCTGCTTCATGCCCAATCCAAATCTTAACTCCAGCTTTTTCTAATTCGTCAATAATCACCGTCCATTCTAAATCTGACCCCGTGACTTCCATTTTTAATGCCAAGGCTAAACGTGCCAAAGCTGAAACGCCATGACCACCAACTCCCACAAAATGAATTTTTTTAACTGAGAAAAATGACATAATATGTTTATTTGGCATATTTTTTATTTTTTTGCTGCAGACTTATCGCTGCGTCTACAAAAAATAAAAAATATGCCATTACTATAATCTATAATTTTTGTACCAAAGCAATAATATTATAGCTTTTCTGCAAATCAGCTACAGAATTACCATCAGAATCTCCATAATAAATTTTTACTTTTTTAAAACCTGCAAGTTGCAATATCTTTTTTAATTCTTTTTTATCAAAACGATATAGATATCTTTGAATAACTTTTTTAGGCGTGGCCCTCCAAGGAGTTAGTAAGTCTTTCTCACTCCAACCAGTAGGGATTATTTTTAATTGTTCTTGTATTTTAAATTTCTTTTCAGCATAAGAACTGTACAAATTCCAGACGGAAATAACGGCCTGACCCTTGGATTTTAAAACTCGATAAATTTCTTGCGCTGATTTAAATTGTAATTCTTTAGAAGGGATGTGATGTAAAACAGCTAAAGCCAACACCCAATCAAACTGATTGTCTTTTAAAGGCAAAGCAATAATATTACCTTTTACCAAATGAACTTTTTTGTTGTAACCTTGAGCTTTAATTCTTTTTTTAGCCAAATTTAAAAGATGAGAACTCAAATCTACCCCCACATAATCAATTGACTTTTTGGCCAAATGATCATATAATACAGCATTGCCACAGCCCAAATCTAGAACCTTGTCCCCTTTTTTAATACCACCCGTGGTTTTAATC
>JAPLWR010000083.1:0-9338 GCA_026396495.1 Candidatus Magasanikiibacteriota bacterium
AACCTAAAAAATCAGAGCGTCTAATTAGAGAAGTCATAGGAATATAATTATGACTTTTTATTTTTTGAGCATCGAAAGCTTGACCAGGAAATTTTTTCCAACCAAAATAAAAAGAGGAATAAGCAAAGGCAGCTGAAGGATTTGTTTTCAAAGCAGTTAAAAGTTTTTCTAAAAATAATTTATTAGTTTCTAAATCAGCATCCCAAAAAATAATATATTCCCCAGAGGACTGTTTAAAACCAAAATTACGCGCAGCTGCTGCTCCAGCGTGAGGTATGACAAAAAATTTAACCTGCGGAAGGGCAATTTTAAGAATTTCCTGGTCTTTTTTAGTATCTTTATCTGTAGATCCATCGTCTACTACAATTACTTCTATTTGACTGTTATAAATGGACTGCTGAAATAAACTTTTCAGAGTTTTAAATAAATCAGCATAATGATTGTAGACTGGTATAATGACTGAAATAAGAGGAGCGGCCATAAATCAAATATCTAAATTTTGAAACTGTGAAGGGCAGAGAAATTTTTCTTCAACCAACTGTCTCCCCTCCTCACCCATTTTTTGAGCCCTATTTTTATCAGCTAAAATATTTATCAAAGCCTCACTGATTTCATCTAAAGAATTTGGGTCAACTAAAATTCCTGTTTGATGATCTATCACAGCTTCTGGTGCCCCGCCAGTTTTACCCACCACAAGTGGCAGCCCATGACTCGCTGCCTCTAAAAAAACAGTACCCAGGCCCTCCACATCTGCCCCTTTTTGCTTGCAAGGCATAATAAAAACACTGGCCTTTTGAAACCAACTATTTAATTCTTTGTCATCAATTTTACCAAGCAAAGTAATGTTTTTTTCTAAACACAAACCTTTGGTTATTTTAATTAAATTATTCTTTTCTGGTCCTTCACCAATTAAAACCAGCCGAGCTTGAGGAATTTTAGATAAAACTTGAGGCAAAGACTTGATTACTAAATCAAATCCTTTTCTGGCAACCAATCGGCCAACACTTAAAATTAAATTCCCTTCTTTGAAGAATTCTTGTCTTTCCGCCAAATTTTTAACACAAGGGTAAATTATTCTTATTTTTTTATCCGCCAATCCTAATTTAAGTAGTTCTATTTTAGTAAAATTGCTATTTGCTATTACCTCTTTCGCTTCTATTAAAATTTTTTTTAACCACCATTTTTTCCAGCTATTTTTTTGCGGTAATAATATATCCATTCCATGAGTAAAAACCACAAAGTCTATTTTGTAAAATTTTTTTATTACTAAAGCCACATAACCCAAAGGCAAGACCTGTCCAATAAATAATCTTTTAAACTTTCCACCCCTTAAGACTGATAAAGTTTTGAAAATAGATGGGAGCCATTTGGGCCACCCTAACCAAACTAACACAGTAGATAAAACTTTTATTTTCTCTTCTCCAAAATAATTAACTAAGTTAGCATAATATCTAGAAACTCCGCCGATAATTGGTGGATATTCTAGGGTTAAAAGTAAAATTTTGTCCTTATTTTGATTCATAACTACCAGGACGAACAATGCTTAATAAATGCTTTATCTCTTTTTTATTCAAAATACCACTTATCCACAAAAGAGCAAAATAGAACATCACTCCAATAAAAATCAATACGGCTAAAAAAACAAATATTTTTATAAAGCCTATTGGCAGAAAAAAAGATAATAAAATTGTTTTTGTTTTAAATAATAGCAACCCCATTAAAAAAGCGGATACTAGTATTTTAAAATTCTTCCACCAAAAAGAAAAGTCAAACCGGCCAATAATTTTAGGCACCCAAAAAATGCCGATTAACAAAAGACTTAAATTACCAATTACCGCTGAAAAAGCTGCACCATTAATACCCCAGACAGGAATTAAAATTAAATTTAAAATTATATTTAAAACCATCACTAATCCCATTGCCCCGGTTTGAATGTTTTGTTTATTACAAGCATTCAATAATGACCCTACAGGAAAATCTAAAAAGGCAAAAATCAAGCCAAAAACTAAAATTCTTAAAGCAGGAATGGATGGGGTGTAGGCGCTACCATAAATACTATTAATAAAAATATCAGAAATTATAAAAACTCCTACAGCTAAGGGTGCTGAAATCATCATTAGGTAAAGAAAGGCCTTTTCAAAAGCCCACTTGAGCTTTTCCTTATCTGTCATAAAGTATTTACTCATGGCGGGATAAAGTGAGGCGGCAAAAGCCATAGGAATAAATTGAAAAGCAAATACCACTTTGTTAGGAATACTGTAAAAGCCTACATTTTTAGTGCCGGCCAAATAAGAAAGTAAAACGGAATCAATATAAGAATAAACTTTAGTAAAAACTCCAGCCAAGGCAAACGGCAGAGTTAATTTGGTTAAAAGCCACGCCAAATCTTTTTGCCAGACAAAAACTATCTTAATCCCCTTTTTATAGGCCACTATAAAACTAAATATTAAATTAAATAAACTACCAGCGCCTAGAGAAATTAATAAAAAGACAACAGGTAGCTTAAAAAGTATTACTAACAGCCCAAACAAAACAATAATAATTTGTCCTACAATAACACCAATTGCTTCATAACGAAGATTTTCTAAAGAACGAAGAACCCCATAAAAACTTAATGTTAAAGCATCTAAAATCATTAAAATACCAGAAATCCATACTAGCTGGCGTAACTCTTCTTGATAACCCATTAAATAAACCAGTAAATTTAAAATGACGTATGCCGCCAAAGTCAAAAACAATTTAATTATTATAGTATGAGATAAAATTTTGCTTAACTTTTCTTTATCCCTAGCGCCCTCTCTAATTAAAACTTGGGTTAACCCCAAATCAGCAAAAACAGAAAAAAGGCTAGAAAAAGATAAGGCCGTAACATAAAGACCAACTTTCTCTACTCCTATAAACCTGGCGATCAAACTAAAATAAACAAAAGAAAAAAGCTTTTGTCCTACATAAGCGGCGGTTAAAAAAAGAGTATTTTTAGTAATTTTTCCTGGCATGGTTGATGTTTAAAAAATTAATCTTTCTGTCGGTAAATTCTCATTTTATTATACTTATACCGAACAAGTTCTTGATTTGCAAAATAATTGGCAAAAAGAGGAGATAATTCTTTTTCTTCTTTAAAAAAGTTGACTAAAAGATATCCCTCAGGTGTTAAAGTTTGTGCCAATAATTTTATAAAATTATTTGAATAAAGTAACGGAGAAGTTTTGGGTCCAATAAATAAATCAACAATAATTACATCAAATTTTCTTTGAGAAGAAACGAGCTGTTGAAGTGCTTCCTCAGCGTCTTTAATAATTACTTCTGGGTAATAGTTCAGAGTTTTAAAAATGAGGCGCTCGGCAATTTCTACCATTTTAGGATCATACTCTACGGTAACAATTTTGGCTTGTTTAAATTTTGGAAGAACCACTTTTAGTCCGTCCCCACCTCCCAAACCTAACATTAGAACATTTTTTGCTACATAATTAGGGTTTATTCTTTTTAACATTTTTTGCCACAACGCGGTCACATAAGGACCGGATTGAAAATAGCCACTCACCATTACATTAAAAGAACCCCAAGTTTTTCTAATATTTATTAAATTATTTTTTTCTGAAACAATTTTTTCTGTACAAAAAAAGGGCCTCCACACCCCTTTAAACCTGTTTAATAAATCTTGAAACAGCATGTAAAAAATAATTCGGTGGGGGCGAGATTTGAACTCGCGATGCTCTTGCGAACATGGTTGCTTTCCAAGCAACTGCACTAGACCACTATGCGACCCCACCTTTTTTAATTTTTTTCAGTAATTTTAAGCTGAAAATTAGCAAAACCACACATCCCCATTGCGCCACAGTAAAACCTAAATACCGCACGTCGGGATTTTCAATATCTTGAGCCCTTAAAAAATCAAGAAAAAATCTGCCAATACCATACCATAAAAGTAGTATAAAAGACAAGAGCCCAGGTGTTTTAAGCAGCTTAAATCCTTTAAAGGCAAATAAAGCTAATAATGGAGCAAGCATTATAATCTCCATTAAAGCCATATCTAGCCTAGCCCCATTCACAAATCTAATAGCTAAAAACGAGGTAGACAAAATACCTAGATGATCATGGATTAACAAACAACCAAATCTACCTATTACCCATCCAAAAGAAAATCCCCAGGCTAATATATCTAAATCTGCCCAAGTAATTTTTTTCTTTTTCCAAAACCACAACACAACCAAACCAGCTCCTAAAAATCCCCCAAAAGATGATAGTCCTCCTTGCCAGATCTTAAAGATTTCCCAAGGATTACTTAGATAAAAAGTAATTGCATCTTCAAAAAAAACAAAAAATAATCTACTTCCAATTAAAGCCGCGATAATAATCCAAACAAATAAATCTAAGAATTTTTCTTGGTTTAATTTTTGTTTTTTAGCTAATAACCAAACTAAAATCATGCCAACTAAAAATCCTAGGGCCACTAGCAAACCCCAAGACTGAATCTTCAAAAATCCGATTTGCCAACCAGTTGTGCCAAAGTAGGGTATCATTTTTTTAGGGTGGAAATGTATTGATCCACTTCTTCTACACTATCAACTATTTTATACAAATCAACATACTCCGGAGCAATGGTGTCATATTTTTTAAGTAAAGTCTCACGGATAAAATTATCTAATGGCTGCCAATACTTTTTACCATAAAGAATTAGTGTCATTTCTTGCATTTTTTTGGTCTTCATTAGGGTTAATACCTCAAATAATTGATGTAAGGTACCAAAACCACCAGGAAAAAAGATAAAAGCTTTAGAGGGCACGGTTAAAACTAATTTTCTAATATAGGGAAAATTAAAGCTTAGAGATTTAGTGAGATAAGGATTTGTCCTGGCCACATCATCGAACTTTAAACTAAATCCGATGGATTCTGCACCAGCATCCTTTGCTCCTTTATTGGCTCCTTCCATAATACCAGTTCCACCACCAGTAACTACCATGTAACCATTTTTTCCTAAATTAAAGGCCACCTTTTCAGCAGCTTGGTAGTAAACATCATCTTTACCCAAGCTATTAGTGCCTAGAATAGTAACATCGTCACGCACTTCTCTGGTTAGAAATTCAAAACCTTCTACTACTTCTGCCATAATTCTAAAAATACGCCAATTCATTGTTTGGGCACAATGTGGATCTGTTGGGTCAGATGGATCGCACAAAACCTTATGAACACCAGAATTACGCACAATTGTCACAGCTTCTTCTGCTGAATCTACCACACGTAACAAGTCTAAATGAGACTGACCAATAGCCCCGATTAACTCCTTAGGACTTTGTTTTAAAAATTCTACCAAGGGATTCCAAAAATCTTTACCCACAGCAATGACTGGGATTTTCTTAATTTTACCGATTTCAATTAAATCCAAAAGCTCAAAAATCTCATCCATCGTGCCATACCCACCAGGAAAAAATATAGCGGCTTCGGCCGGAGAAACCAACATTACTTTTCTAATAAAAAAATAATTAAAACCTTCATTTTTGGTTACATAAGGATTAAGAATTTGTTCTTCTGGTAATTGAATAGAGATGGCCACAGATTCTGCCCCTACTTCTTGAGCTCCCCTATTTCCGGCTTCCATAACTCCAGGCCCTCCACCAGTAATGACAGCATAACCTTCTTTACCAAGTAGCTCGCCACACTTTCGGGCTTCTTTATAGGCAAAGGAGTCTTCAGTAGAGCGAGCAGAACCAAAAATAGTAGCTGTTTTTTCAAATTTTCCCAATAATTGATATCCAGCTACAAATTCTGACATGATTCTAAAAATCTGCCAAGTATCTCGGTAATTTACTGGCTCATGGAATTTTTCAAAAACATGCGCTTTTTCCTCAAACAGGCTGTGATAACGAGGTGGAGCAACTTTTCTTTTAAACATATTTAGTCTATTTATTAATTTCTTCAATGTATTTAGCTATTGAAAACAAATTGTGTTCATCAAAATGCTTGCCAATTATTTGTAAACCGGCTGGCAATCCTTCTATCACCCCATTAGGAATAGAGATTGCGGGTAACCCCGCTAAGTTAACCGACACAGTATAAATATCCGAGAGATACATTTCTAGAGGATCGCTAGATTTTTCACCTATTTTAAATGCTGTTGTAGGGGTAGTAGGTGTAATCAAACAATCTACTTCTTGGAAAAGAGCTCGACTTTTTTTATATACTTCCGTCAAATCTTTGACCTCTTTATTCAAAGACAAACCAAATCTGATACCATCAAACCTAGCTAAATTGGAAGAAACCTCCGCTGGCATGATTAAATAATATGCAGCCAAAGCATAACCGGTGTTAGGTAGACTAACTTCCCTGACTTCTGCCCCGGAGTTTTTTAATAATTCCAATGTCTGTAAAATATTTTTCTCTACTTTTTTATCCAAACCTTTAGAAAAATATTCTTTTGGCAAACCGATTTTTAAACCTTTAATTGTTTTGATTTTTGAATCTTGAAAATCTTTAGAAGTGGCATCTTTTTGATCTTTGCCTTTAATTACACTAAATAGAATTTGGGCATCTTCTACATTATTAGCAAAAGGACCAATTTGATCCAAAGAAGACGACATGGCCATTAAACCATAACGAGATACCGCTCCATAGGTGGGTTTTAACCCCACAACACCACAAAAGGCGGCTGGTTGCCTAATTGACCCTCCAGTATCAGATCCCAGTGAAATAACACTCATAGAAGCAGCTACAGCCGCAGCTGACCCACCTGACGAACCCCCAGGCACTCTTTTTAAATCATATGGATTCCTAGTTACCCCATAAGCACTATTTTCCGTAGAAGATCCCATAGCAAATTCATCCATATTAGTACGGCCTATTATAATAGCCCCGGCTTCTTTTAACTTTTTTATTGCCGTAGCCGTATATGGCGATACATAATTTTCTAAAATCTTAGATCCTGAGGAAGCAATATGCCCTTCAAATAACATATTATCTTTAATGGCGACAGGGATTCCCTCCAAAACCCTGAGCGGTTCTCCATTCTTAATCTTAATATCAACTTTTTTTGCTTCTAGTAAAGCTTCTGTTTTAAATACCTCTAAAAAAGCTTTGATTTGTCCATCAAGTTTTTCAATTTCATCCAAATGATTTTTTATCAAATTTTCACAAGAAATTTTCTTAGCTAGCAAATCTTGATGAATTTGTTTAATACTTATTTTATTCATAATTTTATTCAAAAACTCCCTTAACTCTAAGTAGGTCTCCTTCTTTGTCTGGAAAGGATTGCATAATTCCCTGTCTTTCTTCTACAGTGCATCCTTCTACTTTATCTTCTCTCCAAACATTAGTAGTTTTAGTATTAAACAAACTAGAGTCTCCTTTTATACCCAACTGACCTAATTTATTTACATAATCTAAAATAGAAGACAGGTCTTTAAGATACTTCTTTTTTTCAGCCGGAGTGAGTTCTAATCTGGCTAAATTTGCCAGATGATCTATCAAATCTTTAGTTATAATCATATTAAAGTATTATATCAGTCTATTTAAGCATCTTCAAAAATTCTGCCTCATTTAAAATTTTTACCCCCAATCTTTTGGCTGTCTCATACTTAGAACCAGCTTCAGTTCCCGCAACCACATAAGAAGTATTTTTAGAAACAGAGGCGGGAGTGTTAGCTCCTAAAACCCTCACTTTTTCTTTGGCATCATCACGAGTTAATGAAGTGAGTTCCCCAGTGAATACAAAAGATAAACCTTGTAATTTTCCAGCTACACGAACCTTAGGATTTTCAATTATCACGCCATTTTCTTCCAGTTCTTTTAACAACTGGGTATTTTTAATACTCTGAAACCATTCCCAAAGACTTTGCGCCATTACTTCGCCAACATTGGGCATAGCATTAAAATCTTCAAGACTGGCTTTTTTGATTTTCTCTAAATTACCAAAATGATTAGCCAAATCAATCGCCGTTTCTTCACCTACATGCAAAATTCCTAAAGCATATAAAAATCTAGCTAAGGTTATTTTTTTAGAATTTTCAATTGATTCAATCAGATTTTGTGCTGATTTTTCCGCAAATCTTTCCAAAGGTTCCAGATCACCCTTAGTTAGACTAAAAATATCAGCCGGGGTAGAAACTAACCCAACATTAATTAGCTGCTCTACTATTTTTATCCCCAAACCATCTATATTAAAGGCTTTTTTAGAAACAAAATGACTAATTCTTTCTTTTTCTTTAGCAAAACAATTTTTATTAGTGCAAAATAAAGCCACAGATTTGCCTTCGCGTGAAGCTGCTTCTTTTTTTTCTACCAAAGACCCACACACAGGACATTTGGTTGGAGGATGTATTTCCTTTTCTTTACCAGTACGTAAACGAGAAAGAACCTCCACAACTTTAGGAATAATGTCACCGGCCTTTTCTAAAATAACAGTGTCACCAATTCTCAGTCCCAAACGTCTAATTTCATCTAAATTATGTAAGGTAGCGTGAGTAACAGTTGTACCAGCCACAAAAACCGGATGCATAGTAGCCACAGGTGTCAGGGCTCCAGTTCTACCAACCTGCCAATCTACTTTTTCCACCACAGTGGTAGCTTGTTCAGCTGGAAATTTATAAGCAATCATAGCACGTGGAGTTTTACCAACTACACCTAATTTATCAAAAACATAATTATTATTTACTACCACTACTACCCCATCAGTCCAGTAAGGAAGTTTTTCTCGCTCTTTCATAATTTTAGCGTGAAACTTTTCCACTTCTAATAAATCTTTACAATAAACATTGTTAAGATTAACCTTAAAACCAAATAATTTAGCTAATTCATGAGTTTGTTCATGTGTTATTGCCCCCAAATCTGTCATTAAAGCATAGGCAAAAAAATCCAAATGTCTAGTGGCTGTAATATTGGAATCTAATTGTCTAATAGAACCAGCAGCAGCGTTTCTGGGATTAGCAAAGGGTTCGCGCCCAGCTTTGGTTTCTATTTTATTGATCGATTCAAAAACTTTTTTGGACATAAAACATTCACCTCGCACTTCTAATTCTCTAGGATTATCTAAAAAATCAAACAATTTTTTTTTATTAAAATTACCTTCTTGATCAAACTTTTTTAAAAATTCTTCCACTTCCTTTTTTTCTGGCATTCTTAATTTTAATGGAATAGCTTCTATAGTTTTTAAATTTTGAGTTATATTTTCTCCAATTTTCCCATCACCCCTAGTGGCCCCTACTTCTAAAAATAAATTTTTATAAATTAAAGACACAGCTAAGCCGTCCATTTTAATTTCAGCATAAAAATCAAACTTGGCTGAAGGCACTAGTTTTTTAACTCTAGTAAGCCAATCCTCTGCTTCTTATAAACTAAAAACATCCTCA
>JAPLWR010000083.1:9407-13608 GCA_026396495.1 Candidatus Magasanikiibacteriota bacterium
CCTCACCTCCAACCCGTTGAGTGGGAGAATCCGGGGTAATTAAATCTGGAAATTCTTGTTCTAGTTTGTATAATTCATGCTTTAAAGAATCCAGAGCTGCATCAGAAATTTCCTGTTTATCTAAAACATGATAGAGATACCTGTGGCGCTCTATTTCTTTCCTTAATTTAGCAATGCGTTCTTTAGCTTCTATGTGGGTCATATGTTACATATTTTAACATAAAATAAGACAAAATAAAAACCCCGGTGTTTACCGAGGTGAGAGGTTAAGAGAATAGAGAGAACAGTTTGTTGCCAAGAGGAGCGGCGACAAGTAAAGCCACTAGAAAAATTCCCAAAAACCAAAAATTCCTTCTCATCTGTTTTCTCCTTGTTCTAGTAATCTAGAAACTCACTCCCAGATACTTCTTGACGAAATAGGTCAAGTCCTTGGACAAAGCCCTGATGACGAAGATGTCAAAGATGGCCACGGCCACTACAAAGGCACTCATTTCGAAACTCTGAGTGGTAAAGAGAATATAGAGACAAACCAAAAAACCATTAGAACAAAGGAACATCAGCCCCATAATGCCAAAAATTGGAACCACGCTTGGCTTTTTGGGTCCTTCCATCTTTTCCTCCTAGAATCTTCAGTAAAGGACATAACTCTTTTTTATCAAAAAATGCCCGACAAGTCAACCCCTCTTGACTTTTAGGCATTTTTTAGGTAACTTACAAATAAGGCTCTTTACGGAACAATTTAAAATGGATAGTCAAAAAAGGTTTTCCGATGTGGAAAGGGACCAAATCAGGCAAGCCCTAATTTCTTTAGGGGGTGAACCTGGTGCCCTTATGGAGGATGCACTGGATTTTCTTGATGCCAGTGATATGACTTTGGAGCAAATTTTTGAAATGGCGACAGAAAATAAGCATGCCTTTGCAGTAGCTACCGCAATTCTCAGAAGCCTGCCACCAGAAGACGTGGAAAATTTGCGGAAAGAAGTCAAGCAAGCCAGAGCAGAAGTTGCTCAAGGTGGCTCATTTTCCATCGAAGCTCTAGTCGCACAACTGGGGACTCCGCTCTAACCCAAATCAACCTGAATCAGAAGAACACCAACCATAACCGGTTGGTTTTTTTAGAATCTACCTACTAAACCAATATACCAACTAACAATTCTATGTCCCCAAAACAAAGCAAAGAAAGCTCCAGGAATTAAAAAAACAGCAAAAGGTAGGGAGCTAGCCCAGCTTTTTTTCTTCAAAATAATTAAAACTAAGCCGATCAGAGCACCAACTACATAGGAAAAAAATAAGGCCACCAAAATTGCAGGAAATCCTAACCAGGCTCCGAGTAAAAATCCTAATCCAATATCCCCCGCCCCAATCCATTTGCCCCTAGATAATAAATACTGCGCACCAAAAAAAGCAGCACAACCTAAACCACTTAAAAGAAAAATCAACCAATTAGCCCCAGATAAAATCCAAAAAACTAATATCAAAACAATAAAAGGCCAAATTAATAAATCAAAAATAATTCCCTCTTTTAGATCAATCAAGAAAATTATTTCTAAAACACTAATAATTATTAAATAACAAATTAAAGTGGGCCAAAAATAAAACAAACTTTGGCCAGATAAAAAATAATAAGTGCCAGAAAATAAACCACCTGTAGCAATCTCAATTAAAATATACCGCCAAGAAATATTTTTTTTGCAATCTCGGCATTTACCACCTTGCCATAAAAAACTTACCAACGGAATAAGTTCAAACCAATGCAAAAGTTTATTACAAAAAACACAATGAGAGCGTCCTCGCCAAAACCTCTCTTCGCTAGGTAAGCGTAAAGCCACCACATTTAAAAAACTACCTATTAATGCCCCAAAAACAAACATTAAAAATATAATCATATGAACATATTCTATCAAAAATCCTCCTGGTTGCCCAGGAGGATTTTTCTCTAATTAGAGAAGATCAACTAATAAACAATAGACGTTTATTGAATACCAGCTGGAGACGCTGTGTGTGCGCCCAAAGCCAAACCACCGCTAACACCTTCCAAAGTGAAATTTATAGTATAGCTAGTACCACTAACGGTATAGGTATAATCAACACCACCTGGGGTTGGGTTAGTTGGAACCTTACCCATATAAATTGGTTCTGTACAAGCAGAGGCAGCAAAACCGCCTGCTCCTAAACAACCAGCGTTAGCACCTCCTAAAACTGTCCCTGTGCCTGCTGGGTAACCATTTTGATCGGTAAAATATAATTCCAAAGCTGTTTGGACTTGTTTGATATCAGCTAAACGCTTAGCATCACGTGATTTTTGACGGGCTGAGCTCAGCGCTACGACCGCCAAAGTAGATAACAACGCAATGATAGCAATAACAACTAATAATTCAATCAAAGTAAAACCTTTCTTTTGCATGATTTCACCTCCCTTCTTTTTTAATTTGCTTACTTATTAATTTAAATTAGCCCAGAATCTTCTTGATTTTTTCCACAACTTCAGCCGGTTTAAAATGAGCTTTAATCAAATAATCAACAGCTCCTAAACGCAATCCTTTTTGGACTTCCTCATTTTGACCTAAATTAGTCAATAAAATAATAGGAACATCTTTACCAGGCGAATCCCCATTCTTAACTGCTTCTAAAATAGCAAATCCGTCCAACTTAGGAAGTAAGATGTCTAACAAAACTAAATCTGGAGTCTTGGTTTGTATCATTTTTAATCCTTTTTCCCCATCAGAGGCCACAGTAACTTTAAAACCTTCCAATTCTAATTTGGTTTTATAAATATCTGCTAAAAAATTATCATCCTCGACAATTAAAATTTTATATTGATTTGGCTTTGGCATAGTTATTCACATTTTTTGAACTCATCTTTAAAGATTATACCACTATCCTTCTATTTTTTTCAATGCCAAACCCAAAGAGGTGGCACATCTTGGACCAATTGCATCTAAAACTGGTTTTAATTCTTCGGCGTAAACAACACGTGCCCAAGGATCTCCTAAATATACTTTGATATTAAACAGATCTCCTAGTTTGGTATCTAAATGTGGTAACAGACTAGAGCCACCAGTTAAAATAATTTTTTCCGGACGAGAAGCTGTGTCATTTTTTTGTTTAGCGTACAACTCAAATATGTACCTAATGGCTTCTACGATTGGTGACAGAGGTTCATTAAAAATAGCTGGAAAAGAAGCTTCATTTTTTAAATCACGTTTACTTTGTTCTGCCTCTGCTTCAGTTAAACCTAAAACTTTTTGTAAAGCTTGAGTAAAAGATTTGCCGCCAAACTTTAAAGTATGAAATAAAACTGGTATCCCATTTTCTACCAACATAAAATCTGTTTGCGCCGCTCCCATATCAATAATTAAAATTGGACTGATGTCTTTGCCAATCAAAGAAGCTATTAAAGCCAACGATTCTGTTTCTAAACTTAATAAAGTTAAACCGGCTTTTTTAAAAATTTCCGTATAAGAGGCAATGATCTTTTTTGGAGCAGCTGTGAAAAAGACATCTTCAGCTTGAGTTTTAAACTTGTCCTCTATTTTTGCCTTAGTACGACGAACATCTTTATAGTCAACTATCACATCAGATAAGGGTATGGGAATAAGTTTTTCTATTTGACGCGTTATAAAAGCCTTTTTTTCATCAACTTTTAGGACAGGAATATTTAAAAGAGCACTATAAACAGTAGAAGCAGGTAAACTGGCCAAAGCCAATCTAGAGGTAGTTTTAGCTTTCAAGCAAATATTTTTTAATAGTTCAGCTGTGCTATCAATATCCAAAAATCCGTTGTTATCATTTTCTGATAAAAGATTTTTATCAGAAAAACCATATGTATACAAAAAAGAGTGTTTGCCTTTTTTTTGCAATTCTACTACCTTGATTCCATTAGAACCGATATCCACACCCAAGTAGCTTACAGGTTTAGCAAATGGCCACATAAAATTTTGATTGGTTTAATAGATGAATACATTATACCACAAAGTAAAAAGTAATAAAAAACCCCAACGTTATGTTGGGGTGTAAGGCAAAAATTAAGAAATAGGAACCAAGTGATACCTGGCAAGAGAAGGCCGGACAGTTGACCAAGCCCTGGAAGTCCGAGGGATTTCTTCCAGACGCAAACCAGAACTATTTTGGCTCTGCTGACAGATCAACTCCTCGAAGTTATCTTCTTCATCCACAATCGCCACATCAGTCATCTCCATGG
>JAPLWR010000022.1:0-5044 GCA_026396495.1 Candidatus Magasanikiibacteriota bacterium
ATCTGTTACGCCACTGAGCATGGTGGTGTACTTGAGTAGATTCAGATCTAGCCAACCACAACGCCTGGGCCGGCCAGTGGTGGTGCCGTATTCATGTCCACGATCACGAATGCGTTCCCCATTAGCATCAAAAAGTTCAGTGGGGAAAGGTCCTTCACCTACACGAGTGGTGTAGGATTTCATAACGCCGATGATGCGGTTGACTGAACCTGTGGGAACACCTGCTCCAGCGTAAATTCCTGAAGCAGAGGTGGTGCTAGAAGAAACAAAGGGGTAAGTTCCGTGATCAACACACAGTAGGGATCCCTGGGCGGTTTCAAATAGAATGCGTTTACCAGCCTCACGTGCGTCTTTCAAAAGATAGGCGGTGTTACAGATGTAGGGCCTGAGAATTTCGGCGTAGTCTCGGTACTGACGATAGAGGTCATCCAGTTCTGGGAGCTGGGATTTCAAATCTGCAAAACCATCGCCGCTAAGAGCAAAGGAAAGAGCGGTTTTGATTTTGAAATTCAAAATGAAATTGAGTCTGGACCACAAGCGTTCGTTATCCAGTAGGTCGACGACTCGAAGAGCTGTAATTCGCAAGGCCTTGTCAGCGTAGCACGGGCCAATACCACTACCGGTAGTGCCAATTTTGGATATGCCTTTGCCTGCGTCGGAAAGACTAGCCAAATTGGCCAAGTGTTCATAGAGAACGTCTTCCATCTTGTGCCAAGGCATAATTAGGTGTGCTCTATCGGAAATGTGCAAATTGCTAAGATCTACTCCTAGTTCTCGCAACATACCCATTTCTTTCAAGAGTTTCTCTAGATCCAAAACCATGCCGTTACCAATCACATTGGTGGTGTTGGGTCGTAAGATTCCCGAAGGGATTTGGTGCAAAGCAACTTTCTTTCCTGCCACTACTACGCTGTGGCCGGCGTTGGGTCCTCCTTGGTAACGCACTACGTAATCATAGAAGGCAGAAAAGACGTCGGTAATTTTTCCTTTTCCCTCATCACCCCACTGGATGCCGGTGATAGAGAGATCGGGAAAATCTGGTGTCCTGACTACAGCTGGAATGGGCGAGGTGGTCATGGTTTGCTCCTTGATTTGTATTGTAAAAGAAAAGTAAAACCTAAAATATTTTACTCTTTTCCAAAAAATAGTCAATCAAAAAACTCCACCATCCGCCGGCTGGCGGATGGTGGAGTTTTGGTAAACCTTTTTAAATATCTAGTTCTTTAACAGATTTAGCATGGGTCTGAATGAACTTTCTGCGTGGTTCCACCTCATCGCCCATTAAGACATCAAAAATTTCATCAGCTTTTTCTGCGTCTTCAACTGTTATTTTGCGCATGGTTCTGGTGGCAGGATCCATAGTTGTTTCCCAAAGTTGATCAGGATTCATTTCACCCAAACCTTTGTAACGTTGAATATTTATTTTTACTCCACCAATAACAGCGGAAATGGCGCCATCTGGACTTTCTTCGGAAACCTCATTTTCCTCCTCTTCTGGTTCTTCTTTGGCTACTTCTTTTTTCTTGGTAGTTACTTTATTTTTAGCGTTTTTAGTAAATTCCGCTACCAACTTATCTCTTTCTTCATCAGAGAAAGCATAATGAGATTCTTTGCCACACTGTACTCTAAAAAGTGGAGGTTGAGCAACAAAGATGTGTCCCTCAGTAATTAATTGTGGGAAGTGGCGGAAGAAAAGTGTCAAAAGTAAAGTTCTAATATGAGCGCCGTCCACATCAGCATCGGTCATGATAACAATTCTATGATAACGTAATTTGGAAATATCAAACATCTCACCAATGTTAGTACCCATGGCAATGATTAAAGATTTTAATTCATTGTTGGTTAAGATTTTATCGATTCTGGCTCTTTCAATATTTAAGATTTTTCCACGTAAGGGAAGAATGGCTTGGTTTTCGCGGTTGCGTCCTTGTTTGGCAGAGCCGCCGGCAGAGTCTCCCTCTACAATGTATAATTCTGAAATTGTAGCATCTTTGGTAGAGCAGTCAGCTAATTTACCTGGCAAGGTAAAGCCTTCCAAGGCACCTTTTCTAATAACAGTATCGCGGGCAATTTTGGCGGCCACACGAGCCTTGGCTGCTAAAATACATTTACCAATAATTGCTTCGGCATCCTTTGGGTGTTCTTCTAGCCAAGTGGCAAAAGCTTCGCCAAAAATTGTTTCCACGGCTGTTTTAACTTCTGGATTTCCTAGTTTGGCTTTGGTTTGTCCTTCAAATTGAGGATTTTTTAATTTTACAGAGATAACGGTGGTTAATCCTTCGCGGACATCTTCACCAGTTAAATTTTCATCCTTGTCTTTTAAAATAGTTTTGCCACGAGCGTAAGCATTAAGGGTGCGGGTGAGGGCAGTTCTAAAACCAATCATGTGCATACCGCCTTCTGGATTGTAAATGTTGTTGGCAAAAGCAAAAATCAATTCTTTAAAATCATCTACATAACGCAAAGCCAACTCCACTTGTAAATCATCATCTAATTTTTTATCAACATAAAAAATATTGTCGTGTTTGGGTTCTTGTTGGCGGTTAAGATGACGGACATAAGAAGAGATGCCCCCTTCAAAATAAAAAATATAAGATTGAGTATTTTCTTTATCACGTTCATCAGTCACAGTAATTTTTACACCTTTGGTGAGGTAAGCTTGTTGGCGTAAATGATCCAAAATTGTTTGCCAATCAAATTCTAAAGTTTCAGTAAAAGTTTTAGGATCTGGTTGAAAGGTAATGGTGGTGCCGTGATCTTTGGCTTTGCCAACTTGTTTTACTTTATATTGTGGCTTCCCATAGGCATATTCTTGAACGTAAACACCACCGTCGCGATGAACCTCGGCTTTTAACCAGGTGGAAAGGGCGTTTACAACAGAGACACCCACACCATGTAAACCACCAGAGACTTTGTAGCCGCCACCGCCAAATTTACCACCAGCGTGGAGTTTGGTTAATACTAATTCCAAAGCGGAAACTTTAAATTGTTTGTGAATATCAATTGGAATACCGCGGCCGTTATCAAAAACGGAAATTTTGTTGCCAGGCAAAATTCTAACTATAATTTCATTACAATAACCGGCCATGGCTTCGTCTAGGGAGTTATCTACTACTTCCCAAATTAAGTGATGCAAACCAGTAGAGCCGGTAGAACCAATGTACATACCTGGGCGTTGACGGACTGGTTCCAATCCTTCCAAAACAGTAATATTTTGCGCGGTATATCCGGCAGGAGGAGCAGATTTTTTGGGTTTCTTTTCTTCTTTAGGTGCTTTTGCCATAATTTCTTTTAATTTGAGTAATTGGATTTCGTTTAACAAAATGTAGACCTATTGTAACAGATTTTGGGATAAGAGGCAATGTTTTTGAAGAGTTTTTTTGAGTGAATCCGGGGGGGCATTGACAAAAGGCACCAAAAGTGGTAAATTAAGCAGTCAATTTTGTTCTTTAAATTTAGCTAAATATTTTCCTGGCTTTCTAAAAGGTTTCAAGGAGGCTTTTTAGAAGGCTGGGAATGGTTCCCCGCTAGTCTAGTCAAGCAACACGGTTCTGTTTGAACCAGTTGCTTTACCAAGGAGAACGGTCATGAAAGACAAGTTCACCATGTCGACAGGTCAAGCAGATGAACTGGCCAAAGCGTTGGGCCGTAATGGTTGGACCAACGCTGATGTGAAGCAGGCTTGCCAAGGTCATGTTCTGGGCGAGATGCTTTCTTTTCTCCGTGGTGGTGCTGACATTGTCCCTCTCGCCCTCTCCGCAACGGTGGAGAAGCTGTCCGAGCACCTGATCGACACCTCAGCCGCTCCATTTCTGCCCGAAGGCTGGAAGGTGGAGGAGCACAAGAAGGGTGGGCAGTTCCTCCTCGATCCCACCAAGGTGCGTCTGCGCCTGTCCCACTACCAGCAGGGTGGCAGGATCACCAGCGGCTACGACCTCCGCAAGGAACTGGCTGGTATCCGTGTCCTGAACGCTTGCGTTCTGGATTACTTGCTGGCCCACCCCGAACTCATCCCCGAGTCATGGAAGAGCAAGTACGTGTACTTCTGGGGGACGATCTACCGCGGCGCGGGTGGTAACCTCTACGTTCGCTCCCTGTGCTGGAACGACGGTGGGTGGTACGGGAGCTGCCGCTGGCTCGGCCGCGACTGGCACGGCTGCGGCCCGGCGGCCGTGGTTGCAAGTATCTAGAAATTAGACCTTTACCCCCGTGTTTCATCAAACCACAACGGTTTTGATAAACACGGGCTTTTTTATTATCCCAAATTTTTTGGTATACTACCTATATATGCCAACAGAACCAGAAAATTTAAATGGTGTTGACGAGGATCTCACAGAGAAACAACTTAAGTGGGGTTATTGGTACACCACTCATCGTCCGCAATTATATAAAAGCCTGATTTGGTCTTTAGTTGTTTTTTGTATTTTGCTTGGTGGCTACAATATCTATTATTGGGGTGATTATTTAATTTTTGGTTATACTAATGATCAGAAATTAATGTTGGAATTACGTTCTAATATCCTTAGGTCTCCTAACTTGTTAGAACATTTTGCTGCTAAACCAATAACTATTGGTGGAGTTATCTCTTATCCGGCTGGAGACAAAACTGATGCTTTGGCTATGGTGTCCAATCCTGATCCAGATTTTATCGCCACAATAGATTACTCCTTTGTTTTAAATGGACAAAAATTGGAAACTCGGCAGTCTGTTGTTCTGCCTTCAGAAAATAAATATATCGCGGAGTTAGGTATTAAAGGTGGAGGAGTAGTGGATTTTAATTTAATAAAAGTTTCTTGGCAAAGAATTTCTGCACATAAAATTAGTAACCCCGTCGCTTATAAAGAAGCCAGGATACAATTTGAGTTGTTAGATTTTAATTATAGTAGCAGTCCTTATAGTCGTATTAGTTTTTCTATTAAAAATAATTCTTTTTTTGGATATTATCAGGCCAATTTTTTAGTCTTGCTTAGAAATTATGAAAATATAATTGGAGTAGAAAAAATTGTAATTGATAATTTTCCTGCAGGATCCAAACAATTAGTAG
>JAPLWR010000022.1:5090-11869 GCA_026396495.1 Candidatus Magasanikiibacteriota bacterium
TATCAATGTATTTGACGATTCTGTCTACGCCAGATAAACTGCGATCATAGGACTTTAACTATGTTTTATCGCAAATTTTCTAAACTCACAGAAGTTTATGATTGGTGGCTAATTGCCGCTGTTTTTTTATTATCACTTTTTAGTTTGGCAGCTTTATATAGTGTGGGTTTGGGGCGCCCAGATACTGAATTTATAGATTTTAAAAAGCAGTTAGTATTTGTTTGTTTGGGCTTAGGCGTGATGTTGTTTGTGGGAAGGTTTAATTTTTCTTTTTTTCGTATTTACACCAAACCTTTTTATTTTTTTTGTTTGTTATTGTTGCTTGGGGTTTTAATTTTTGGTCGGGTGATCCATGGTACACGAGGTTGGTTTGTGATTGGTAATTTTTCTTTTCAACCAGTGGAGCTGGCTAAGGTGGCGGTGATTTTGATTCTAGCTTTGTTTGCTAGTCAAAAGGCTAGGAGTTTTAAAACTTGGGGATTTTTTGCGGGTACGATTTTTTTGGTAGCCTTGCCGGCGGTCTTAACTATGATGCAACCAGATTTAGGATCTACTTTAATTATTGGAGCCATCTGGCTCATGACAATTTTGACTGCGGGAATTAAAAAAAGATATCTATTGGGGTTGCTGGTTATTTTTTTGTTGGGCTTTGTAGCGGCTTGGTTTTTTCTTTTTAAAGATTATCAGAAAGATAGATTTTTAACTTTTATAGATCCTGCTCATGATGCCTATGGCGGGGGATACAATGTTATTCAATCGGTGATTGCTGTGGGTTCTGGACAATTTTTTGGCCGAGGTTTAGGTTTTGGGTCGCAAAGTCAATTACGTTTCTTGCCAGAAAATCAAACAGATTTTATTTTTGCCGTAATTGGTGAGGAACTGGGTTTTGTGGGGGTGACTTTTATTTTAATTTTATACAGTATTTTATTTTATCGTTTATTACTAATTGCTTTGAAAGCTAGCGATGATTTTGTTTTATTTTCTGCCTTGGGAATTTTGGCCTTATTTTTTGCCCACTTTTTAATTAACGTGGGTATGAATATTGGCATTATGCCGGTCACAGGTATTACTTTGCCTTTTTTAAGCGCGGGTGGTTCTTCTTTGGTAGTGGATTTTTTATTGATTGGTTTTGCTGAATCTCTGAACAGAGCTAGGTAAAGATGAATAGGCGAGGCTTTTTTTATCCCGTTAAATTTGTTATCATTTATATATATGCAAAATTCTCCCTCCTTCTTTGATGAAGGAATAAAACTTATCAGTTTTTGTCCATTGTGTCAGGCCAAACAAGAAAAAATGGCGGTCAATATTTTGGAAAAAAATGAAACAGCTAGACTGGTACATTTGGAATGTCAAAGTTGCAATACAGCTATTTTGGCTTTGGTAATGGTTTCAGCTGCCGGGCTTAATTCTTTGGGTATGATTACAGATTTATCAGCTGATGAGGTACTTAAATTTAAGGATATAGAATCTCTAGAGGCGGATGATTTATTGGATTTTTATCAGATGCAAAAAAAGAACAAATTTTGGCTCAGTGAGCTCTTAAATGAACCTGTGGGAGAAAGGGCTTGACTTAAAAGCGGTTTTAATATAAACTAGGGTTACTCTAAGTTTATTATCATTTTAATATGTCCAATTTAACTTTAAATGCAGAAAAAAGAAGTGAGGATACAAAGATCAAGGATCTTTTAGCTGTCCGCAAAATTCCAGCTGTTGTCTACGGTCATGGTTTTAAAAATCAAAATATAACTTTGGGCTATATTGATTTTGAAAAGATTTATAAAAAAGCCGGTTATAGTGGTTTGATTGATTTAGTCATTGGTGAAGAAAAGCCTATCAAGGTTTTGATTCAAGATTTTCAATTAGATTTTTTAACCAACAAATTTAACCACGCTGATTTACGTCAATTAAAGATGGATGAAAAAATCAAAACTGAAATCAAGCTAACTTTTGTGGGTGAAGCTCCAGCTGTTAAGGGTTTGGGTGGAACTTTTGTAAAGAGTTTCTCCGAAGTTCCAGCTGAATGTTTACCACAAGACTTGGTGAATGAAATTGTGGTAGATATTTCTTCCCTAGTCTCTTTTGGTGATGTCATTCATGTTAAAGATCTTGTGGCTCCTCATGGTATTACAATTTTGGCTCATGGCCAGGATGTGGTAGCTACAGTTATGGAATCTAAAGCTGAAGAAGAAGTTGTGGTGGCTCCTGTGGCTGATGTAACTCAAATTAAAACTGAAGCTGAAGAAAAGAGAGAAAAGAAAGCGGCTGACAAAACTGAAGAAGAAGAAAAAGAAAAGAAGTAATTTTATTATGACTTTATCTGGAAAATTCGGATTTTCCAAAACACAACGCTACTTATTTTTAGTAGCGTTGTTTGCTATTGTTTTGGGATTAATTTTTTTTGGAATCTTTCAATACAATCTAACCCAACAGGGTAAAGGGGGAGTTCAAAGTGAGGATAAGAAAAATGAAGCCCTGGGTGAAACAGCTACTTCTACTCTTAGTTTTTTAAATGGATTGCCTGTGCCAATTACCAGCGCCACTAGCTGTGCCGCTGTCATGATAGATAACAATCCAGAGGTGGAACAAAATTTTGGTCTTAATTCTGCGGCTTTAGTTTATGAAGCTCCAGTTGAAGGTGGCATCACTAGATTTATGGCCGTTTATCAATTAACCACTTCCACTGTATCTACTATCGGTCCAGTGCGCAGTGCTCGTCCCTATTTTTTAGATTGGTTGCAAGAATTAAATTGTCTGTATGCTCACGTGGGCGGTAGTAATGAGGCTTTGGATAAAATTAAAAGTACAAATATTTTTGATTTAAATCAGTTTTATAATGGTGGATATTTTTGGCGCGATACTAAATATGTTGCCCCTCATAACACTTTTACCGATATTGAAAATTTAACTGCGGCTTGGGAAAAGAAAAATAAAAATTTTCCAGGGCAAGAAGTTAAAAGTTGGTTGTTTTCTAAACAAGATGAAACTTCTTCTAAGAAACTTAATCAAAGTGCGGTTTATATTGATAGAGTTGGTGGATGGCAAGTTGGTTGGATTTTTAATCCCAAAAATAAAATGTGGGAAAGATGGTTAAATAAGTCAGCTGTGTTTGATGAAAAAAATAAAATTATTCAAGCCAAGAATGTGGTCATTCAATATGTTAAAACTGAAGTATTAGATGAAGTTGGACGTTTGGCTGTTAAAACCATTGGATCAGGCCGCGCTGATATTTTAAAAGATGATAAAATTATTAATGGACGATGGGAAAAAAAGAGCGCTACAGCTAGGACCAAATTTTTTGGCCCGGATACCAAAGAAATAGAATTTAATCCCGGCGTTATTTGGATAGAAGTGGAACCAGAAATTTTAAAATAAATTTAAAAAACATCCGTCAGCTGACGGATGTTTTTTAGTTCTTGATAATTACTAATCTATTTTTTTTGGCTAAATCTTTTTTAATTTCCGCTTTAGCATTAGGTAGAATTTTTTTAATTAGAGTCAGGATTTTTTGTTTTTGGCTGGGATCAATTTCTAGAAAAATGGTGGCCGGAGTTAGTTTTAAGTTTTGTATTTGTTGCAGGAGTTTTTGATAAAGTTCTAAACCATCTTTACCGCCATAAAGTGCCAAGCGTGGTTCTTTTTGAATTGTTTTCTCTTTCATTTGTTTAGTGGTGAGGTAGGGGAGGTTGGCAGTGATAAAAATTTGGGCCTTGGAATTTTTATACAATATTTTTGATAGTGGTTCTAGTAGGTTGCCTTGGAAGAATTTAATTTTGACTTTATTTTTTTGGGCATTATGTCTAGCTACCGTAAGGGCTGAAGCAGAAATATCTGTAGCTAGAATCGTCATCCTGAGCGGAGTGCGGAGCACGGAGTCGAAGGATCTTTTTCCAATTACCACTGGTATACAACCAGAGCCAGTCCCCGCATCAATTAAAATTATTTTTTTGTTTCCTTCTGTTTTTTTTATTTGCCCCGTCACTTCTTCTACTAAAAGTTCTGTATCAGGGCGGGGGATTAAAACATTTTTATTAACTATAAAATTTAAACCAAAAAATTCTTTATATCCTAATAGGTAGGCTATCGGTGCTCCCTTGGCTCGTTGATTTATAAGTTTTTTAAATTTGGTTAGTTGGGTTGCGGTTAAGTTATGTTCTGGGTAAGTATATAAAAATTCTTTAGATTTTTTTAAAATCATTGCTAAAAGCACCTCGCTATCAAGAATAGCCGAAGTGCTTTTCTTTTTTAGTTTTTGATAGCCCCAGCTTAGAGATTTGGAAATGTCCATTAAATTATTTTTTGCAGTTGTTTTTTCTTTTTTTGCGCTGCAGACTTGTCGCTGCGTCTGCAAAAAAAGAAAAAACAACTGCCTAATCATCTTGTTTTATTCTTCATCTTCTTCTTTACCTATTAGTTCAGGGTGTTTTTCTGCTTCTCGCAAAGCCTCAATAATTGTTTCAATATTGCCATCCATAATTTGGGGTAAGTTGTGCCAACTTTTTTTAATGCGGTGATCAGTGATGCGATCCTGAGGAAAGTTGTAAGTTCTGGTTTTTTCACTACGTTCGCCAGTACCAATTTGGGATAATCTGGCTTCACTTAAGTCTTTGCGACGTTTTTCTTCCTGGGCTTCCCAAAGTCTGGCGCGCAAAACTATCATGGCCTTTTCTTTGTTTTGGGCTTGGCTTCTTTCATCTTGGCATTGGACTACTAGGCCACTGGGTAAATGGGTAATGCGGATGGCGCTATAAGTAGTATTAACACTTTGTCCGCCGTGTCCGCCAGAGGTAGAAGTTTCAATTCTTAAATCTTTTGGATCGATTTTAAAATCCACTTCTTCCATTTCTGGTAAGACCGCTACGGTCACAGTAGAAGTGTGCACACGGCCACTTTTTTCAGTTTCAGGAACACGTTGAACGCGGTGCACGCCACTTTCATATTTTAAATATTTGTAGACATCCTTGCCATCAATAGAAAAGATAACTTCTTTAAATCCGCCAATGCCGATACTATTGGAAGAAATTAAATGAGTTTTCCAGCCTTTAGCTTCTGCATATTTGGAGTAGAGTCGTAAGAGTTCCGCGGCAAAAAGGGCAGATTCATCTCCGCCAACCCCTGCTCTAATTTCCATGATAACATTTTTTTTGTTTAAGGGATCTGGGGGATTTAACATTTCTTCTAAATCATCTTTTAATTTGGTTTTTTTGGTTTTTAATTCTGCTAATTCTGCCTCAGCCATCTGAAGTATTTCTGGATCTTTTTCTTTTTTAACCATCTCTTCTGTATCTGTTAAATTTTTAGTGATGGTTTCTAAAAGGTTGGCTTTTTCCACGATTTCTTTTAACTCGTTGTATTGTTTAAAAGTAGTGCGAAACTTTTGTAGATCATTAATAACCTCAGGTTTCTGAAGTTCTAGTTCTAACTCTTTAAATTGTTTTTTAGCAGTTGTTAGTTCCATAGATATCTCTTATTATATCCTATAATGTCCTGTATTAAAAAACAAACACAAGAAAAAGGTGTTTGTTTTTAATTTATAGTGTTGCTAAGCCTTAGTTGCTTTTTTGGCAGCGCGGGTGGCTTTTTTTACTTTCTTTCCTTTTCTGGTAGCAGAAACTGTGGTTTTTTTCTCGGCTCTGTCTTTGAATTTTTCTAAACGTCTGGCAGTATCTAAGAATTTTTGTTTTCCAGTATAAAAAGGATGACAAGCACTACAAACTTCAATCTGGACTTCTTTCATAGTAGAGCCCACGGTAAAAGTATTGCCGCAAGCGCAGCTAACCTTGGCTGTTTCAAAATATTCTGGATGTCCTTGTTTTTTCATATAAAAATTGGTTATTTATTGTGCTTAAATATTAGCACAAATCTTTTTTTTTGGCAAGAGGGGGGGTTGACTTTTGCCTTATTTTGTGCTATACTACCTTTATATGACAGCCTTTAGAGAGGGACAATATGATCCACATGAGGGGCAAATAGATTCCAATCTGGTTGATTTGTTATTAGCAAAATATGATGAATTAAGGGTAAAAGGAGATGATTTTTTAACCGCCAGAAGTAAATCTTTGCGTCAGGTTGGTATTCCTGGAGACAAGTGGCGTGATTTTTCTTCTGCTTTATCTGTTAGATTGAATCAAAGAAGAGAAGCTAGAGGAATTAAAAGAGGAAGACCATCTAGTAAAAAAGATGTTGCTCCTGGTCTTAATCCGCGAATATTAGCAGATATGAAAAAAACTGTAGATCAAAGAGGTGGAGACCCAGATGATTTAGATGCAGAATAAAAATTTTAAGTAAGACCGCTCTTCGGAGCGGTTTTTTGTTTTGTTTTTATGATCTTGACAAATAAGGATTTTTATGTTAATATGGGCAGTTCAATAAGGGCTCTTTGAAAGAGGTGAAAAATGGCCAAGCAAACAGTTGCCGTGGTTCATAGCCGGGAAGACCAGCTGTTGGCCGATCTGGTGAGTGAACGACTGCGTCGCTTTACCATTGTTGATCGGTCCCGTTTCTTCACGGATACTGTCACCCAGATTTTGGATGAACAAGGCTATGGCCGGAATCATCCAGACTGGCGGCAGCACAAGAGCGCCATTTGTTCCATCTTGGGTAGTCGTGGTGGACGCAAGAAGCCCAAGACTTCCAGGAAGGCAGTTTTGGCTGGGAAAGCTGGCGAGCTGTTTGCCACAGGTGCAATGGTCAGCTTGGCGCCTGTTGTGACCCCTCTCCCTGTTCTTCCCAAGTATCGTCCGCCAACAACGCCCCTATGGCCAGCTATTACAGACGACATG